>NZ_CP159806.1:1500000-1746040 GCF_048087635.1 Candidatus Pseudothioglobus sp. Uisw_016
TTGATCCAGTTGCAGATAAGCTGATGGTTTGTACAGCACTTATTCTTCTAATAGATTACTATCACACGTGGTATATCACAATTCCATCAATAATCATAATCTCGAGAGAAATTCTTGTTTCTGCGCTGAGAGAATGGATGAGTGAAGTTGGTAAAAGAGCTAATGTTGCTGTGTCATGGATAGGGAAATCAAAAACATTTGTCCAAATGATTGCAATACTATTTCTTTTAATTCATCAGCCTCTATTCGTTTTTTCATTTAATGAGATAAATATAATGGGCCGTGTCCTCCTCTTTGCTGCAACAATTCTGACACTCTGGTCAGGTATAAAATATCTAATTGCAGGGCTAAAAACATTTGACAGTTAGAAAAAAAACACTATAATTTCCAACCTTGTGCGGGAATAGCTCAGCTGGTAGAGCATCACGTTGCCAACGTGAATGTCGCGAGTTCGAATCTCGTTTCCCGCTCCATATTCTAACTGTTTGTGTTGGTCTTGATAACAAGGCTTTTTTTTAAATTTAACCTTAATTGGCTGGGTAGCAAAGCGGTTATGCAGGGGCCTGCAAAGCCTTATAGACCGGTTCGACTCCGGTCCCAGCCTCCAATCAAAAAAAAAGCTCGATGAAGTCGAGCTTTTTTATTGGAAAAATCTATTAATTGCATTCTTTAAAAACTAGTGCTTGGCACTTTTCGCATTTACTCTTATCAAGCCGGTCATATAAAACATTAATGGCCTCTGCTTTTGAATCAAAAAAGTTATCTCTGCCAATCTCATTAACAAAATTTACTTTTTCCATAAACTCAAAGGCTGTAGATTTCACAGCAACAAAATATAAACTACCATTCTGAGCTTTTAAACGTTTATTTTCAATTAGAAGCGCCTCTATTCCAGCTAGATCAATAAAGTTAACGCCGCTTGCAACAATCAAAATGTGATAAATTCTCTGATTATCAACAATCTGACTTATTTGTTTTTGAATATGGTTTATTGATCCAAAATATATTGACATATCAATACGAATTATCTTGAGCTGTGGGCATTGCACTAAAGGCGCCTTTCTAATGCTTTGCAACCTTCTATCGCCTTCGCCTGGTGGAGTCCCAAATGCTAGCGTATGAACATCTGGAGTTGATGTCTTGGCAATAAAAAGCATTAATGATAATAGCACTCCAAGATATATCGCAAACTCTAGCTCAAATAATAGAGTTGCTAGAAAAGTTGCCGTAAAGATAACGCTCTCTGATTTGCTGTACGTAAACGTTTTTTTAATATTTTTAAAATCTATGAGGTTATATGCAACAAGAAGGATAACTCCTGCCATTGCTGCAAGAGGTAAATACGAAATTAGTGGTGCAACTAAAAATACAATTGCCATTAGAAAAAGTGCTGCAAGAATTGCAGATAAAGGGGTTCTTGCTCCAGATTCAAAATTAACACCTGACCTTGTAAAAGATCCAGAAGATGCATAACTTGAGAAAAAGCTTCCTACAATATTTGATGTTCCCTGACCAATAAACTCCTGATTCGCATTAATCCTTTGATTTGATTTAGTAGCAATCGACCTTCCAATTGATGAAGCCTCAATAAGACCTAAAAGTGCAATTGCAAATGCCTCTGGTGCAAGTGCCTTTAATGAGTTTAACGAAAAGTCAGGCGTTGATAACGGAGGAAAGTAAGCCGGCATTGCTCCGACAGTTTTTATGCTGTCAGTAAAGCCGCCCAAGTAAAAAGCCAGTAGCCCACCAACTAGCATACCAATTAATAAATTAGGAAATTTTGGTTTTAAAATTTTAACAACTATCGCAGTTACTAAAGTCCCAAGACCAACAATCAAAAGATAGATATTAAATTCCCCAACTCCCGTATAAATATCAAACCAAGTGTTAAGAAAATCCTCGCCTCTGGGGATATCAATACCTACAATATAGGGGATTTGACTGCTTGCAATCAATAGCGCTGCGCCAGCTGTAAAACCGATGACAACATTATGAGAAACAAAATTTACCAACATACCAAATTTAGCAAGTCCAAAAACTAGTTGGTACACTCCCGCCAAAAAAGTCAGCGTCAAAGCTAGCGATACAAATTCTGCGCTGCCAGGTTCAGCGTACTTACTGACTGCTGCAAAAACAACAATTGAAATAGCTGTGGTTGGGCCAGAAACTAAATGGAAAGACGAGCCAAAAAGTGCAGCAACTATAGGAATAACCATCGCTGTATAAAGGCCATATTCTGGAGGCATTCCTGCAATTGTTGCAAAGGCAACACTTTGAGGAAGGACAATAATAGCACCTGTCAATCCTGCAAAAAAATCAGCCTTAATTGTCTCTATAGTGGTCAGTCTAAACCATGCTATAAAAGGGAAAATTTTGGCTAATTGAAACATAAAATTATAAGTTTAAAATGAGTCGTTTATTAATGGGTGTCAGATTATATAGTAATTCATATGTACTCAAAGATCTCAGGTAATATTTAATAATATAAAGTTGTACTAAGTTTGAACAAAGATCATATAAATAATCGTTCCGCTAACAATACTTAACAGAGCATTTCTTTTATAAATATGAAGTCCGGCAGTTACTAACAATGCAATAAATGTATAGACAATTTCAAATGTTAAGTACTCAACATCCTTTAGCATATAAATCACAAGTATTGTCATCACCATTGGTGGTGTACTTTTAGAAATGTAATTAAACAAAGAGCTCTCTTGGCCTTTACTAAAAAGTAAAAATGGCGTCAGCCTTGTAATATAAGTTGCCACTGTCATCACGAGCATAGCAGCTAGAAGATAATTTATTTCATTCATTGGACTGTATTTTGATTAATCGCAATAAGACTATTGATGCGATTGAAAGAATAATGGCAACCAAAAGCATATGTTTTATAAAAAATAATAAAGCAATAGTAGATGCGATGAATGCGATGAAAAACGGCAGCAACCTCTTCACCTTCACCCACTGCTCAATTAGTAACACCACAAACAAAGCAGTCGCTGCAAACTCCATTCCATTCGTATTGAATGACAAAGCATTTGCTGTTAAGGCGCCAATAGTACATCCCAGCACCCAATATAATTGGGCAAATAAAGTTATGAAGAAATAATACCGCTCCTTAGTAAAGTTTTTAGGAACCTTAATTGTGGTCATGAGCGCATAAGTCTCATCCGTTAAACCAAATATTAAATATAACTTTCTAAGATTCCAATTACCAAAACTTTCAAGAAAAGCTAGGCCATAGAACATATGTCTTGAGTTTAAGAAAAATGTTGAAATTGCAATTTCTAATAAACCTATTCCAGAAGAGAGAAGCCCAATTGCCATAAACTGAGCAGCTCCAGCATACACAAAGATGGCCATCAAGGATGCGAAATACCATGGGTAACCGAGCTCCTGGAACAGAAGACCAAAGGCAATCCCTAAAGGTACAAAACCAAATAGAATTGGTAGCGATATTGTTAATGCAGAACGAATCATTGGCACAATTTTAATAATTTAAAAAGCGATTGAAGTGTGTAATTAAAAAGAAAAAAATAAAAGATATATATTAATTCATGTATACTTTTTATACTAACAAATGATTGCCAAGTAGGTCAAGTTTTAATTGACATATTTAAACAATTAAACCTATAATAACATATTGATAACTCATATATATGAGCTCTAAAAATCTATTAAAACTATTTAAAAAAATAATTAATTTATGTTTCAATTAGTACCACCCCACGCAAGTAATGAACTCAAAATCCTCGCTTTAGAAGGAGATGCATTAAATTCAGAGCTGAAAAAAACAGATTCAATGGATAAATTGTTTTGTTCATCAAGAGAGTTTGGTGATTTGATCATGCTTGGTATTGGTGGTTTTACTCCTCTTGAAGGTTTCATGGGAGAAGCTGACTGGTTAAGTGTGTGTAAAAATATGGCATTGGACAATGGAACTTTTTGGCCTATCCCAATAACACTTTCTACTGATAATGAAGATTTAAAAGTTGGTCAAGAAGTTGCTATTGTGTACGAAAAAAATAATGCAGTTATCGCTACAATGCTTATTTCTGAAAAATACTTAATTGACAAAGAGCTAGAGTGCAACGAAGTATTCAAGACTAGCGACATAAAACATCCTGGTGTTGCCTTAGTTATGGCCCAAGGTAAATACAATCTTGCTGGAGCTGTAAAAGTTTTATCAGATGGAGGATTTCCAAATCAATATGGTGACCTTTACATGACACCTTCTGAAACACGCGCATACTTTGTAAAAAAAGAATGGTCTACTATAGCTGCATTTCAAACTCGTAACCCTATGCATCGCTCGCATGAGTATTTAGCTAAAATTGCTATAGAGATATGCGATGGAGTAATGATTCATTCAACTTTAGGAGAACTAAAGCCAGGTGACATTCCTGCTGATGTTCGCTCCAAATCTATTTCAGCATTAATTGAAAATTACTTTGTAGATAACACTGTTCTCCAATCGGGATACCCATTGGACATGAGATACGCTGGTCCAAGGGAGGCATTACTTCATGCGCTATTCAGACAGAATTATGGGTGCTCTCATCTTATAGTAGGACGCGATCATGCGGGTGTTGGAAATTATTATGGACCATTTGATGCTCACAATATTTTTGATGAAATTGACAATGGTCTGGCTACTAAGCCCTTAAAGATTGATTGGACATTTTGGTGTGAAAAATGTGCTGGAATGTCAAGCATGAAAACTTGCCCACATGATCAGGAAGACAGACTAATGCTTTCAGGCTCTAAATTAAGACATCTTCTTAGTGAAAACCTAGAAGTTCCTGATAATTTTTCAAGACCTGAAGTTGTTAAAATTCTTCGTAAGTACTATTCTAAAATTAAAGAAAGTGACAAAGTAAAAGTTGAACTTAAAGGGCATTCTGCTAAATAGATGAAGATGAAATTAAATTTAATCAACAATCCTGGTCTATTAGTTATGAGTTTTCTGGTTCTATAAAAATTGAATTACAAATGCGCAAATATTCTACAATCTCATGCTCGGAAATATAGTGAATTTATTATGGATAAGGGCCTCCATAATACAACAAAAAAAAGGAAAAATATAATATGATATCTATTAACCCATTTTCTGAAATTTCAGCATTTATTCCATCTTTTGTAATGCAAACTTATGTAATTGTAATGTTTGTTCTTGTTATAGGTGCCACGCTTTTTGATGTGGTTCATAAAAAGAGTGCTAAATATTTCTTCAACAACTCAGTTAAAGCAAAAAAATCTGCAACTAGAAATGTAGGCTCTGGAGAAAAAGTTTCTATTGCTTTTAAAACTGCAACTAATGAAATCTTAACCTCGTCAGAATTTTGCAGCACTAGAAGAAGATTGGCTCACCTTCTGACAATGTATGGATTTATCATTTTTGTCGTTGCGACAGTTGTAATGATTTTTTCTTACTCAACTCCTAACACAATGACTCCTTCAATTTGGCCATTAGCATGGCATTTAGGTGCAGCTATGCTTTGTGTTGGTGGTTATTGGTTTTGGTTCTTTATAAGAGTTGATGTTGCGGCTGAAGGTAATAAGTGGTACAGAGTAATTAGGGCAGACTTATTTGTTCTATCGCTTCTAGCTATGTCTACTTTTGCGCTCCTATGGTCTTACATGCAGTCCAATGGAATTAATATCTGGCAAACTCTATTTTTTGGGCTATTCATTGGGGCTAGCACTGTTCTATTTGGTGGTGTCTTATGGTCAAAATTTGCCCACATGTTTTATAAGCCTGCTGCAGCTTTTCAAAAACGAGTTACTAAAGCTGACGGTTCAAGAGAGAACCTTCCAGAACCTGCTGATATGCCAAAGAAATTTGGCCTTGGAATTGAGCGCGAAGCGCCAAGACATTACTAATAATAACTAATTTTCGGAGAAAATATTATGCCAACTTTTGTATACATGACTAGATGCGATGGCTGTGGACACTGTGTAGATATCTGTCCATCTGACATTATGCACATTGACAAGACTATTCGACGTGCAGTCAATATTGAGCCAAACTTTTGCTGGGAGTGTTACTCGTGTGTTAAAGCATGCCCTCAAAATGCAATTGATGTAAGAGGTTATGCTGACTTTGCTCCAATGGGCCATAGCGTAAGAGTTCTTCGTGAAGAAGAAAAAGGAACTATCTCTTGGAAAATTAAATTTAGAGATGGTCGTGAGAAAAACTTTGTTTCTCCAATTACTACGCAACCATGGGGTGAAAAAATTCCAAAACTTGCGGACTTAGAAGTTCCTGATCAAGCAGCACTTGATTCACAACTTTTATGTTTTGAGCCAGATGCTCTTAACATTGAAACTGGATTACCCGTAATAAATAAAGATAAGCTAAAAGAGGGAGTTTATTACTAATGGCTAAAAGAAAAACTGTTTGGGAAGACTGCGATATATTAGTTGTTGGTGGTGGTATGGCTGGAACTGGTGCTTCTTATGAGGCTAGATATTGGGGCCGTGATATGAGAATTATATGTGCTGAAAAGGCAAACATTGATCGAAGTGGTGCAGTAGCTCAAGGCCTTTATGCGATCAACTGCTATATGGGTATGCAGTGGGATGAAAACCAACCTGAAGACCATGTTCGATATGCACGTAATGACTTGATGGGATTAGTTCGTGAGGACCTTGCTTTTGATATGGCTCGACATGTTGACTCAGCCGTTCACAAATTTGAAGAATGGGGCCTACCCATTATGAGAAATGAAGAGACTGGTCGTTACCAACGCGAAGGTAAATGGCAAATAATGATTCATGGTGAAAGCTACAAACCTATCGTTGCAGAAGCGGCTCGCAAGTCAGTTGACAAAATTTATAACCGAATTATGATTACGCATCTTTTAATGGATGAGGCTAAGGAAAATAGAGTTGGTGGAGCAGTTGGCTTTAATTGCCGTACTGGTGATTATCATGTTTTCCGTGCCAAAGCAGTAATTGTAGGAGCAGGTGGGGCCTCTCATATCTTTAAGCCTCGTTCAGTAGGTGAAGGAATGGGAAGGACTTGGTATGCTCCATGGAGTAGTGGTTCAGCCTATGCGCTTCCAATTCAGGTGGGCGCTAAGATGACACAAATGGAAAACCGAATTGTATTAACGCGATTTAAAGATGGTTATGGGCCAGTTGGTGCATATTTTCTCCACCTCAAAACATATACTCAAAATACTTATGGTGAAGAGTACGAATCTAAATGGTATGAACATACTAAAGCTATGGTTGGTGAATATATTGATCACACGCCGACACCGACATGTTTACGAAACCATGCGTTTATAGAAGAAGTTAAAGCTGGTAGAGGACCAATTCACATGGTCACCATGGAAGCCTTTCAAGACCCGCATCTAGAAGTAATTGGATGGGAAAACTTCCTAGGAATGACTGTCGGTCAAGCAGTTGTCTGGGCCTCTCAAAATATTGATCCTAAATATACTAATCCTGAACTAACTACATCTGAACCCTACGTAATGGGCTCTCATGCTACTTGTTCTGGCGCATGGGTCAGTGGGCCTGAAGATATTTCCCCACCTGAGTATTTCTGGGGATACAACCGAATGCTAACTGTTGAAGGCCTCTTTGGTGCTGGTGATACTGTTGGTGGAACTGCCCATAAATTTTCTTCAGGCTCGTTTACTGAAGGAAGGATAGCTGCAAAAGCAGCCGTTAAATATATCCAAGATATGGGGGATGATAAGATTCAAGTTAGTAATAAGCAGTGTGATGACCTGAAAGAGATTATTTATAAGCCATTAGAAAACTATACAGTAGGTCGTAATGAAATTACTGCTGGTACAGTGTCGCCAAGTTATATATTGCCTATTCAAGGGCTCCAACGCCTTGAGAAAATTATGGATGAATATTGTGGTGGTATTGGAGTTAACTATATGACGAATGGAAACCTACTTACTAAATGTATTGAGCTCTTAGAAATATTGCAAGAAGATCTTGAACATATAGGCGCTGAAGATCTTCATCAACTTATGCGTGGATGGGAATTAAAACATCGTACAATTACTTCAGAATGTGTTGCACAGCATACATTGTTTCGTGAAGAAACACGCTGGCCAGGTTATTACTATAGAGGCGATCACATGAAATTAGATGATGAGAACTGGCATTGCCTAACTGTTTCTAGACGTGATCCAAAAACTGCTAAATGGACTATGGAAAAAGCGCCCCTTTATCATATAGTTGATTAATCAGATTTAAAGTATCTAGAACTGGGGTCTCAATTTGAGACCCCAATAATAATGCTATTAGATTATCATACAATCCAAACTTAAAAACTACTAGGTGAACTAAATGAATCTTCTTGAAAAAACTAACGAAGAAATACTTGAAATTGCAGATCCATTGATGGATGAGTTAGTTGCATCATCAAATAAACGAGATTACCTAGGCTTTATTAAACACTTTTCAAAAGAAATGTTGATGGGCGCAAATGAGATTGAAATGGGAAAGCAGTGGACAAAAAATAAAATGTTATCAAGCTTATCTGTTGAAAGAGAGTTCTTAGGCTGCCTTAGAAGAGGTGATCATGTTTCAATTCTATATAAGCAAACTAGTGATGAGGTTCCTGGAGAATTTTTAGGTCGACTTGTTCTGGGTATTCAGGACTCTGAAGTCAAAATATTTGGTGCAACTATTTTTTAATACTTCTTTAAATTATTGAATTCGAATCTGAATACTCAATCTATTACACTATTAGAAATATGAGCGAAACAATCTCCATAAACAAATTTGTTGAACTGACTTACAGAATCATAGATCAATCTAATGGTGAAGTTATAGAGCAGGTCGAAGAGCCATTAGGGTATGTTCAGGGAGATAATTCATTATTGTTTAATCAGGTAACCAAAGAGCTTGAAGGTAAATGTGTTGGTGATGAAGTAGAGATTTTACTGAAAGCACAAGATGCCTTTGGAAAAAAGGCTGATGAACTAATTTTTACAGATGATATCAATAATGTTCCAATGGAATATAGATTTATTGGAGCATGTGTTACTATGCAAAATGACAAAGGTGGTACTAAAGATTTCATAGTTTCAAGTATTGAAGATGGGAAGCTCACAATTGATGGCAATCACCCTCTTGCGGGCAAAGATATTATTTTTTATGTAGAAATTTTATCAATTCGAGAAGCAACTGCTGATGAAATCATTGAGGGTGGAAAGTTAGATTAAATATAAATATAGTTAATTTTTTAAAAAATATCATCATAGATGTGTTGCTCAATATTCCATTCTTTTTGACTTTCAATAGTCAGCGTTAGACATCTCGCAGCCCCATAATTTCGGATTTTTCCAGCAGAGCCTGGGTTTATAACCCAGGGTGTTTGCTGATTATCAATAACTTGTTTATGAGTATGCCCATATATGATGACCCTTGAATCTGGGTAAGTAGCCCTCAAAGAATCATGACTTGGCTTAACATGTCCATGTAAATGGCCATGCTCTATTGCTATACTGCCTCCAGGAAACTCTACTAACTCAACCTCACCAAAAGCAGATATATGCTGATCATTATTACCCTTTACAGCAATCATTTTTTGCTTTGGGTTTAATGCAGACAAAGAACTTTCCTCTATGATATCCCCTGCATGAATGACAAAGTCACAATCATTCATAAGGTCTATTACTCCTGGATGAATTGTTCCATGAGTATCTGACAGGATGCCAATTTTTATCACTATTGGAGTGACTTTAGTCTCAATCGAAGCGCATTAAGTTTGATGAAGCCCTCAGCATCTTTCTGATTGTATGCACCTCCGTCATCTTCAAAGGTTGCAATTTTTTCACTAAATAAGCTATTATCTGATTTACGACCAACTACTGAGGTATTACCTTTATATAGTTTCAGCCTAACTATTCCACTAACATTTTCTTGCGAGGCATCAATTGCTGCTTGCAGCATTTCACGCTCTGGTGCAAACCAAAAACCATTATAAATAAGCTTGGCGTACTTTGGCATTAACTCATCTTTAAGATGAGCAGCTTCTCTGTCTAAAGTAAGTGATTCGATAGCACGATGAGCTCTTAACATAATCGTACCAGCGGGTGTTTCATAACATCCACGAGATTTCATGCCTACAAAACGATTCTCTACAATATCAAGCCTACCAATCCCATGCATACCACCTAGTTTGTTGAGTTCTTCCATGACTTGAGCTGGCGACATTGATTCACCATTTATAGCAATGATGTCGCCTTTTTCATAAGTTAACTCAATATATTCAGCGCGATCTGGAGCCTCTTCAGGGGAGACTGTCCAGCGCCACATTTCATCCTCTGCTTCCTGCCATGGATCCTCAAGCAAGTCACCCTCATAAGAAATATGAAGTAGGTTAGCGTCCATTGAGTATGGTGATTTCTTTGATTGCTTTTTATAGTCTACTTCAATATTATGCTCTTCAGCATATTTCATTAAGCTCTCACGTGAAGATAGATCCCATTCACGCCAAGGTGCAATAATTTTAATTTCTGCATTCATAGCATATGCACTTAGTTCAAACCTTACTTGATCATTGCCTTTTCCTGTTGCTCCATGAGAGATTGCATCTGCACCAACTTCTTTGGCAATTTCAACCAGCCGCTTAGAGATTAAAGGTCGTGCAATAGACGTGCCTAAAAGATACTCCCCTTCATAAATAGCATTTGCTCGAAACATTGGAAAAACAAAATCACGTGCAAACTCTTCACGTAAATCTTCGATATAAATTTCCTTTATCCCCATGGCTTTAGCTTTAAGACGAGCTGGTTCAACTTCTTCACCCTGACCAATATCTGCTGTAAAGGTTACTACTTCACAATCATATGTTTCCTGTAACCATTTAGCAATAATGCTAGTATCTAATCCACCCGAGTATGCTAATACGACTTTATTCATTATTTTTCTATGTAGTTAAATTCTTTTTTATAAAGCACTTCATTTTCAGAAGTAACGACTTCGACTATCCATTTTCCTGTCCAGGTATGCCAAAGATTTTTTGATGACCAAACCCTCCAACGAGGACCTTTAATATCAAAAATAACATCGGCCATCACTTTATTATTATATATCCAGCGATGCTTAACACTTGTACCTTGAAGATTACGAATGTTTGTAAAAAAGTAGATTTTACCCAAAGAATTGTCAAGCTCTCCAACAATATTAAAGGGCTCTCTGTCTACAATCTCTGTCGCAAATTCTGCATTAGAAATATTTTGATGTGGCCATTCATTTGCAAATACATTAGAAAATAAAAATACACTGAGCATTAATACGGTTAATTTTTTCATTTAATCCACCCAATTTATAATATGTTCAAATAAAAGATCTTTTGAAACTTCATTATCTCTATACGTTCTTCCTCTTACTGAAATACCTGCCAAATGAACACTATTCTTATCCCCACTTATTAGTGGGTGCCACATAGGTAACTCTTTCCCTTCGTATAGCAGTCGATATGCACATGTACTTGGAAGCCAATTAAACTTTTTTCCCCAATCTGGCTTAATACTTAAGCAGTCTGGAACATATTTCTGACGGTTGTCGTAGTGTGGACAAGAGCACTCCTCTTCATCTAAATAATGACAGGCGACATCTGTAAAGTAGATCTTTCCAGAATCCTCATCTTCCAGCTTATGTAAGCAGCATCTTCCACAGCCATCACAGAGTGACTCCCACTCCTTAGAACTCATCTGAGATAAAGTTTTATTTTTCCAGAAAGGTTTATCTAAATTTTCCAAAGTTTTTTATAAATTACCATTGCTAGTCGATACAATAATTATAAACTTATTGAAGAAAATAATCTTTCAATTCCAATAGCTACGCCAGAACAATGTGGAAGGCCAACTTTTATATCTCTCAAAAACTCCTCATCAACTAATAACTTTTTCTTTTCAATCATTTTTCTTTTATATAACTCGTTATTAAATCGATCTCGATATTCATCAGCAGATTGTATTTCTTCATAACCATTAGCAATTTCAACACCATTTATATACAATTCAAAGCGATGGGCGATAGGGCCATCAATTTTTGCAAGTGCTGACTGCTCTTTAGGGTAATCATAAATAAAGCAAATAGGGATTTGACTTATCTTTGGCTCAATGAGATGCACAAAAAGAAGGGTTTGAAGATCCTCAATCCAGTCATAATCTGAATTTAAACCTAATGAATTTGCAATTTTCTTTAGGTCTTCTAGATCAGTATTTAATATATCTATATTGCCATA
The DNA here is from genome assembly GCF_048087635.1 of Candidatus Pseudothioglobus sp. Uisw_016. GTDB lineage: Bacteria > Pseudomonadota > Gammaproteobacteria > PS1 > Pseudothioglobaceae > Pseudothioglobus. The sequence continues at coordinate 1,512,233 of NZ_CP159806.1, forward strand.
CTCAAAAAAAGCTTGTGCGTATGATATTTTAATTGCAGCATCAGTCTTCCCAAGCATTTTTAGTAAATCTATAATTTCGTCAACCAAAGAATGCATATCGAAATCAATACGGTAGAACTCCAGCATTGTAAATTCGTTAGAGTTATTACTCCCATATTCATTATCTCTATATACTTGGCAAATTTGAAATATATCTCCGCTTCCTTTGGATAAAAGTCGCTTCATTTCTAACTCAGGAGATGTATGTAAATATAGATCAATTGGCCTAGAGATATTACGATTAACTTTCACTTCAATGCTATCAATATAGACATCGGTTGAAGGAGACAACAAAAGGGAAGGAGTTTTTACTTCAGTGACCTTACGAGAATAAAAAAATTCCCTAATTTTTATGATTAAATCTTGATAATGAACTAGATTTTTCTTTACTTTGGACATGTCAGCCTATATTAGGCGCGACCTGAATACTCATTTGTTCTAGTATCAACTTTGACCTTATCTCCAATACCAACAAACAAAGGAACCTGAACGACCACACCAGTATTTAAGGTTGCTGGTTTACCACCAGTTCCAGCTGTATCTCCTTTAAGACCAGGGTCTGTATCGATCACTTCTAATATAACTTGAATTGGAGGAACGACTGTAATTGGATTATTATTCCACAAGGTCACAGTACAAATATCTTGCTCCACCAAATAGTCTACAGCACTTCCCATTGACTCTTCACTTAAGTCATATTGCTCAAAGGATTCAGGCTCCATAAAATGCCATTTTTCACCATCACTATAAAGGTACTGCATTTCTAACTCCATAACATCGGCGCCCTCAAGTGACTCACCTGATTTATATGTCTTCTCAAGAGTTTTACCTGTAATAAGATCTTTAAATTTAACTCGATTAAAGGCCTGTCCTTTTCCAGGCTTTACAATTTCATTATTGACAATTGAACATGGATTACCATCGAGAATTAATTTCAAACCGTTTTTAAACTGGCTAGTACTGTAATTCATATTGTTTTAATCCTAAAGTTTTAAGGGAAAAGGCATAAATTTATAAATGAATATTTTAATAAGTTATAAAAGAAATATATTCATAATTTAAAAATTTGAAATAAAGACAACAAACGAAGAATGTTAAAATACCCTTCCACATATTTTAACCCTAATGTTTTAATTATATGCATATACATGAACACCAGGCAAAAGGCTTATTTAAGAAACATAATATTAAAGTTCCTGAATTTATTGTTGTTTCAAATAGTAATAAAACTCAATCTGCTTGTGAAAAACTTGGTGGCTCAATTTGGGTTGTTAAAGCTCAAGTTCATGCTGGAGGCAGGGGAAAAGGTGGAGGAGTTATTGTATGCAGTAAAGTTCAGGATGCAGTTGATGCCAGTAAAAAATTAATAGGTACTAATTTAATTACTCCGCAGACTGATGCAAATGGTCAACCTATCAATGAAGTCATTATTGAGGCTGGTCAAGATATTTCTAAAGAGTTGTACTTGGGCCTTCTTGTTGATCGTGCTACAGAAAATATCACAATTCTCGCTTCAACAGAAGGTGGAATGGATATCGAAAAAGTTGCCTCAGAAACGCCTGATAAAATTATTAAACAAAAAATTAATCCTCTAGTTAAATTATCAGTCGAAGAATGTGTAAATGTTGCTAAAAAACTTGGGCTAGATTTATCACTTCACGATGAGTTTGCTTCGACACTTCTTGGACTTTATGCTATTTTTACTGAGCATGATGCCAACCTTATTGAAATAAACCCACTTATTATTACTGGTCAAAATGAAATCATGGCTCTTGATGGTAAAATTGATTTTGATGATAATGCTCTCTATAGAAATGAATCAATTGCTAATCTAAGAGATATTGCACAAGAAGATGAAAAAGAAAGAAGTGCTAGCGAACATCAATTAAATTATATCTCTCTAGATGGCTCTGTAGGCTGTATGGTAAATGGTGCTGGATTAGCAATGGCGACAATGGATTTGATAGAATATCATGGTGGATCACCAGCTAACTTTTTAGATGTAGGCGGAGGCACAACTGCCGATAGAGTAGCAATAGCTTTTGAAATAATTCAAAGTGAAGAAAATGTTAAATCTATTTTAGTAAACATTTTTGGTGGCATAGTGCGCTGTGATCTTATTGCAAATGGTATTTTACAAGCAATAGAGAAAGTAGGATTAACGCTTCCAATTATTGTAAGACTCGAAGGAACAAATGCACAAGAAGGCCTTCAAATTCTTAATAAAAGTAACTTTAATATCATTACTGAGGCTGACCTAACTAAGGCTGCTAAACAAGCTGTGGAGATGGCCAAATGAGTGTCCTAATTAACAAAGAAACCAAAGTAATCTGTCAAGGTTTTACTGGCAAGCAAGGTACGTTTCATTCTGAACAATCCATTGCTTATGGAACAAAATTTGTCGGTGGCGTAACGCCTGGTAAAGGTGGACAAATCCACTTGGAAAAACCAGTCTTCAATTCTGTTGCACAGGCTATGGCTGAAACAGGAGCTAATGCCACAATGATTTATGTGCCGCCAAGGTTTGCATTTGCCTCTATAGTCGAAGCGATTGAAGCTGAGATGCCAGTAATTGCATGCATAACTGAAGGTATTCCTGTCCAAGATATGATTAAAATTAAAGCCATTATTGCAGGCAGTAAATCAACATTAATTGGACCAAACTGCCCAGGGGTAATAACTCCAGATGAATGTAAACTTGGCATTATGCCGGGTAATATCCACAAGAGTGGTTCAGTTGGAATTGTCTCTCGATCAGGAACGTTAACCTATGAAGCAGTTCACCAAACTACTCTGGCAGGACTTGGTCAAAGCACTTGTATTGGTATTGGTGGTGATCCTGTTCAAGGAATGAATTTTATTGACTGCCTTAAATTGTTTGAAAAAGATGATGACACGCATTCAATTGTTATGGTCGGTGAGATTGGTGGAAATGCTGAAGAAGAGGCTGCGGAGTATATTAAGTCAAATATTTCTAAACCTGTTATATCATATATTGCTGGACTTACCGCTCCCAAAGGAAAAAGAATGGGTCATGCAGGTGCAGTAATAAGTGGTGGGTCTGGGGATGCTAAAAGTAAAATTCAAGCACTAGAAAATGCCGGAGTAAGTGTTGCACCCACCCCAGCATTAATGGGACAAACTTTGCTTGAAGCTCTCTAAAAATATAATGTCTTTTCTTTCAGTCAATTAAATGAAAGTGATTAGAAATAGTAGGTTTGCAGTTTCAGTAATTTTTGCTATTAACGGTGTTGTATTTGGAACATGGGCATCTCGAATTCCAGAAATTTCAGATTTTCATAACTTATCGCCCGCTGCTTTAGGTTTATTAATATTTCTTCTAGGTTTATCAGCTATTGTCGCATTTTCAGTTTTTGGGAGAGCTGCAGATCGTTATGGGGCATCAACTGTAACAAAAAGAACCACTTGCCTATTAATACCTCTTACGCTTATCTTTATAGCTTTTGCAAACTCAATATGGATGCTTGTAGCAGCGATCATTTTCTTTGGAGCAATCCATGGGGGTGATGATGTAGCCATGAACGCCTGGGCTGCGGAAGTTGAGCGTAAAAATAATCATCCATTAATGTCGTCTTTTCATGCAATGTGGAGCTTGGGAGCTGGCCTTGGTGCAGGTTCAGGAGTATTGACTGCTTACTATAAAATTGGAATGCCAGTGCATTTTACAATTACTTCACTTATAATTTTCTTGGTTATGCTTACTGTTGTAACTATCCCTTTCAACTCTGAAAAGAAAGAAAAAGACAGTAAAGATCCATTTATCTCTATTCCAAAGGGAGCCTTGCTTCCTGTCGCTCTTATTACTTTTTTTGCCTCATTAGGAGAGGGTATGGTTGCAGATTGGAGTGCTATTTTCCTTAGAAGTGTTGCAGATCTTTCGAATGGCAGTGCGGCTATAGGATTTACTATTTTTTCTGTTTGTATGTTTGCAATGAGACTTATGGGTGACAAAATTGCATTAAAGTTTGGCGCCTCTAAAACAGCACGTTATTCTGGATTAGTTGCTTTAGTAGGCTCTTTAATTGTACTAACATTTAAGACACTCGTACCATTAATGATTGGCTTTGGCCTAATAGGGCTAGGCATTGCTGTTATCATTCCTCTAGCATTTTCTCGTGCTGGTAAAGACAAAGAAATATCTCAGGGCACTGCAATTGCCAGTATTGCGACGCTTGGATATGGAGGTATGCTACTTGGCCCATTATTTGTAGGCCTTATTGCTGAAGCAACTTCAATTAAAACCGGCTTTCTACTATTACCAATTTTAGCTTTCTTAATTTTTTTGCTTTCAAAACATCTCTCTATTAAATCACTCTGATTTTTTCTCCAAAAGCATTGCGTCGCCATAGCTAAAAAAACGATATTTTTCTTTAATAGCATGGCTATAAGTCTCAAACATTTCCTCAAAACCTATAAAAGCACTCACTAACATTAAGAGTGAAGATTTTGGTAAATGAAAATTTGTAATCATAGCATCTACTATTTGAAACTTAAATCCTGGGTAAATAAAAATATCTGTATCTCCCTTTTGGTACTTTAGGCTTCCATTAACTGAAGCTGACTCTAAGGCTCTTACAGCTGTGGTGCCAACCGCAATTATTCTCCCACCAAGCGCCTTTGCTTGCTCTATCTTATCTAATGTTTCAGTAGAAATTTCATAATACTCACTGTGCATTTTATGACTCTCAATATCCTCAACTTTAACAGGCTGAAAAGTTCCTGCCCCAACATGTAAAGTTAAAAATGTATGATTGATACCTTGATGTTCAAGGCTAGATAACAACATCTCATCAAAATGAAGTCCTGCAGTAGGAGCTGCAACTGCACCATCATTTTTAGCATATACTGTCTGATACCTACTCTGATCTTCTTTAGAGTCCTCTCTATTAATATATGGTGGCAAAGGGATATGCCCAATTTCATTAAGTACATTTAGAATAGAATCTGACTCAAAGTTAACCATATAAATACCATCGTTTTTATCACATATCTTGATGCGGCTTTTATTTTCAAGGACTACATAAGTACCAATTTTTGGAGATCTACTTGACTTAATCATTACTAACGCTTCATGATCATTAATCAATCGCTCAACTAGAACTTCAACCTTACCTCCAGAATCTTTATGTCCAAATAATCGAGCCGCTATAACTTTTGTATCATTAAGAACTAGTAAGTCATTTGGTTTGAGAAAATTACCCAATTGAGAAAAAGTAGAGTCATCAATTATATCTCTTAGCACTAGTAACCGTGAATCAGTCCTACTTGAACAAGGGTATTGAGCAATTAAAGACTTTGGTAGGTCAAAATCAAAATCACTTAGCTTCATTGTCTACCTTTGAGGCATTAACTCGACTCATTGCTGCCTCAATTTTTTCTTTCTGAATCTTGTCTTTTGCCATTTTCTCCTTCAGAGCAATCATCCTTGCCTCCAGTAGATCAGACCTTTCCTGTTTGTTTCTTTCTAAACGCACTTCACGGAACTCAAATCTCCTTCTAGCCTTTTCTCTTTGGTCACTCTCTTGGCTTTGTTTTTTATATAACTCATTATAGAATTGATAATAATTAACAAAAGGAATTTCGTAATTTGGCTTAATGTCAATCATATCAATACAATCTACTGGGCAAACTGGTAGGCATAAATCACAGCCTGTACACTCTTCAGCAACAACTTGCGTCATAACTTTTGATGAGCCTATAAAAGCATCCACTGGACAGGCTTTAATACACAAAGTGCATCCAATGCAGACTTTTTCATCAACCAAGGCAATTTGCTTTGGCTTTGTTTCACCGTGTGCTTCATTTAAAAGAAGAGCTTCAACACCTAGAAGCTCGGCTAAAGCATCAATCCCTTCCTGTCCTCCTGGAGGACATTGGTTAATTCCAGCATCACCATTTGCTATTGCCTCAGCGTATGGCCTGCAACCTTCAAAATCACACTGTGTACATTGGGTTTGAGGCAAGATAGCATCTATTTGATCAACTAACGAGCTCCCTTTGATCTTAGCAGTATATCCTAAGCCAATATTGATTAAAAAATTCTCGTTCATATGGCTGGTAATTTTAAACTAAATATAGTTTATAGTCTTTACTGACTATGAAAGTTACGCTTGAAAAAAGGAAACTTCAAAGACTTACGTGGTATATATTTTTTGCTTTCTTAACAGAACTTGGAAGGTAAAGTTTTTACTTAAAGACTGTCATTCATATTAGGCCTAATAAAGCGTGGACTCAAGATTCAACAAAAGCACGCTCAATAACGAAGTGGCCTGGCTCCACATTACGAGCCTCAATAAAGCCCTTAGATTCAAGCATATCTACTAACTCCTTAAGCATGCTAGGGCTTCCACAAATCATAAATCGATCGTCTACTAAATTGGGCTGAGGCTGCTTCAAATCTAAAAACAACTTACCACAACTCATCAGGGTAGTTAGGCGGCCATTATTTTTAAAGGGCTCACGGGTTACTGTAGGATAGTAGACCAGTTTCTCCCTTACTATTTCCCCAATATATTCATCATTTGGCAAAACATTTTCAATGTAATCAGAGTAGGCCAGCTCAGAAACTTCACGCACACCATGAGCCAAGATAACCCTGTCGAATTGGTCATAGATTTCTGGATCTTTAATGATGCTCATAAATGGCGCCAAACCTGTTCCAGTACAAAGCAAGTATAGGTAGCGTCCAGGAAGCATATTGTCTGGAATTAATGTTCCTGTAGACTTCTTGCCCACTAGAACTTCATCGCCTACAGCAAGGTTTTGCAGCTTGGAGGTAAGAGCGCCATCTTGTACTTTAATACTATAGAACTCAAGCTCATTCTCATAGTTAGCACTAGCTATACTATAGGCGCGCATCAATGGCTTACCATCAGAAGGAAGACCAATCATAGTAAAGTGGCCATTCTTAAAACGATAGCCTGGGTCACGAGTAGTACGAAAGCTAAATAATGTGTCATTCCAGTGATGGACATGAGTCACTCTTTCAGTTATCAATGTCGACATACATTCCCTCTTTGGCTTATTAATTGCATAGCGTTTTTGTATATAAAATTTGGGTAAATTATACTATTAATCTAGTATTTTTGCTGAAGCCCTGAATTGTTTGCAGCCTCTTGATAACAAATACTAAACCCATTGGCGTAATCTTCTTCATTTAATCCTATATAAGAGTCAAGCAATACATAACTTGTAACTCCAGATCTAATCATAAATTGCAATTGATCTAGGTGGGCATTAATACCAATAACTTCACCTAAAAATTGCCATCTCTTTCTTAATAAATAAGCCTGAGAATAGCCTCTACCATCATCAAAATTATTAAAATCAAGAACTATTAACTCTAAAGAATCAAGGTAATCTTTGATTAAAAAAACATCGTCTGAAGGCGCAATAATAACCCCTACAGAGAGTTTTGATAACTTCTCAATATTTTCAATCCATTCTTGAAAAGAAACAAGGTCAACACTTTCATAATCTTTGTTTAGTATGCGCTCTATTTGACAAGCTTCACCCATATACCTTCTCCTTAAATGGAGCAATACCTATTCTTTTAAAGACGTCAGTAAATCTCTCCTGATTTTGTCGATGTTTTAGGAATACATTAACAATAGTTTCAACAGCATCAACAATATTTTCACCACTTACTGATGGCCCTAGTTTTTTTCCAATAACAGTTTCATACAGCGTCTCTCCTGCTAAAGTTATTTGATAATACTCTTCACCATTTTTTTGCATACCTAATAAACCTATATCTGCTATATGATGGTGGGCACAGGAGTTCTCACATCCAGAGATATTAATATTTAAATCACCAATGTCGAGTAGCTTTTTCATATCATTAAAACGCTCCTGTACTCTAGTAGCTATCGGGATAGAAACAGCCTTAGCTAAATCACAATAGTCTCTGCCAGGGCAGGCTACTATCTGAGCTAGGGTGCCTTGATGCGGACTAGCTAAACCATATTTTTCAAGAGAGCGCCATAAGTTATAAACCTGATCTTTTCTGACATAAGGAAAAACGATTGTTTGCCTTTTGGTCGTTCTAAGTTCACCTGAGCTGTACGTTTCAGCTAAGTCTGCCAACTGCCTCATCTGCTCAGAGGTTGCATCACCAGGAGCTGCACCTAACTTTGTAAGCGATATATTAACAATACTGAAGCCATCAACTTTATGCCTGCGAACATTATTTTTCTTCCAAATACTGTAATTAAAGTCAACTTTTTCTTTAAAGCCGACTAAACCTATCGGCCTAATTGGCAAAGCAAAGTCTTTTTTTAGTTGCTCTAATTCAACTAGATTTAATTTTAACTTTGAATCATTTCTAGTTTGCTGCCAGTCTTCATCAACTAACCGAGAAAACTCCTCCGCTCCAAGCTCACGGACTAAAAACTTGATTCGCAACTTTTTCTGATGATCACGACGACCTTTTAAATTGTAAATTCTCATAGTAGATTCAAGATAACTAAGAATATCTTCAACCTGGATAAATGATGCAGTCTCTGCTGCAATCATAGCAGCGGCTCCAAGCCCGCCACCAACAAAAACACTAAAGCCCAATTGGCCTTGACCATTTCTAATGAGCCTTAATCCAAGGTCATGAATTCTTAATGCGGTTTCATCTAGTTTTGCCCCATTTATAGCAATTTTAAATTTCCCAGGTAGCCATGAAAACTCTGGATGAAGATTAAACCAGCGTCGTATTAATTCACAGTAAGGCCTTGCGTCCTCAATTTCACCCTCTGTTAAGCCAGACAAGGGGTCAGCCGTTATATTCCTGGTAGCTTTTCCACTTGTTTGGATTGCATGAAGGCCAGCATCTGAAAGCTCGCGCAGTAAATTAGCAATTTCAGGAAGCTCTATCCAATTGAATTGAATATTTTGTCGGGTTGTGAAGTGTCCAAAACCCCTATCATATTTGTCTGCCACATTGGCAAGTGATCTGAGCTGCTCAGAACTAAGAGTACCATATGGTATAGCAACTCTAAGCATATGAGCATGAAGCTCCATATAAAGTCCATTTCTAAGCCTAAGACTTCTAAACTTAGCATCATCCAAATCACCAGCTAAATGGCGCTTTAATTGTTTCTCAAATTGATCAACTCGCTCAACTAGAAATTTACTGTCTTCGGTGCTATATTGGTACATTAAACTATTTCTTTAAAATATGATGCGAATTATAGTAAAATATTCTATATTCTTAAGTATTAATATATAAAAAAGAATAATATTACAAATATAATTATAAATATAGTATATTATTTTAAATAATATGAATAACAGATAAAATTATGGATACTATTGACATTAAATTACTAGAGCTTCTCCAGCATAATGCAGAACTAACCATTCAGGAGCTTTCAAAGGAAGTTCACTTATCAACCACTCCATGCTGGAAAAGAATTAATCAATTAAAAAATAATGGTTACATTAATAAAACAGTCTCACTGGTTGATCGAAAAAGAGTTGGCGCCAACGTAACTGCAATGGTTTCTATCAAAGTCAACAACCACAATCAAGAAAGAATTAGTATTTTCTCCAAAACCATTCAAGATATACCTGAAGTTATAGAGTGCTATCGGATGAGTGGTGAGACAGATTATCTTCTTAAAGTTGTGGTAAGCGACATTGAGAGTTATGACGCATTCTATAAAAATTTAATTGAAAAAGTTCAATTTCTTAAAGTTACTTCAAATTTTGCAATCGAAGAAATTAAAAGCACTACTGAAATACCATTAACTAAGCTTGGACAGTAACCAAAAAAAATTGATTAGAGGACTATAACTTTCAGCAGTCCAATAATACAAACTATCATAAGCACACCACCCATCCAGCGCTTAAATTTTGCATCACTTTTAATCATTCTTTCATGCATTCTAAGTCCAATAAAATGACCTAGAGCAGCTGCTGGAATTAGCATTAAAGAAAAACGCCAATCTATATATACGCCAACAGCCATGAAGGCCGCCATCTTTATTGAAACTAGGAAAAACCATAAAACAAACAAGGTATTTCTTAGTTTCTTCAAATCTATATGGTTCATATAAACTGCAACTAGAAGGACTCCTCCCATTAAGGAAGTACCAGATAAATAACCACCAAAAAATAAAAGTAAATTATTTATCCAAGTCTTTTTAGAAATTATTTGACTATTATTTATCCAAGTTAATGAATAAAGAATTGTAATTAAATACACAATTACAGTCATTACATTTGGTGCAAGACTTAAAAGTCCTATCACACCAATAATTTTTGCTGGAAGTATCCATGGCAGAGATTTCTTCAGATAGTGCCAGTCAACCTGTCTTAAGGAATTTGAAAGAGTGATGCTAGAAAAAAATAATAAGTGAATTCCAATTATTGGCAGCCAATCTATTGGAGAGCCTCCAATAAGCATTAAAATTGGGAGGCCTAGAACAGCACCTCCAAAACCAAGACCGGTCCTAACAAACCCAATCCAAGTAAATACTATGGCAATCATTAATAACTCTAAGGGTGAAAAGATCATTAATTTAAGCAGGAGTTAATAGAAGAAAATAATTGTAATTACAAAGTAATTACATAGATTTAATTACGTCTGCTAAGTAATTTGCGGATTCAGTTGCTAACTCTATATCATTGCACTCAACCATCACTCGAACTAACGCCTCTGTCCCTGATTTTCTGATAAGAATTCGCCCCTCATCTGATAACTTAGACTCGGTTAGGCTTATTGCATCATCTAGATTAGAATTATTTTTTAAATTTATATCATTTTCAATTTTAATATTTACAAGAACTTGAGGATATTTTGTCATCTTGCTCTTGAGATCATAAAGATTTTTTTGTGACTTGGAAATGACCTCTAATATCTGTAAAGCTGCTATTATTGCATCACCTGACGTAGACTTATTAAGACAAATAATATGTCCAGAGCCTTCACCGCCAAGAATAGCATCATTATTTATTAACTCGTCCATGACATGCCTGTCACCAACATCTGCCTCAATAAATGTAAGTCCAAGCTCTCCAAGAGCTTTTCTCATCCCTAGATTAGTCATCTTTGTCCCAACAACTGTATCAGATTTAAGCTCACCATTGTTTTTCCAGGCATTTGCAATGATATAAACAAGTTCATCACCATCAACTTTCTCACCTAAGTGATCAACCATTATTAACCTATCGCCATCACCATCAAAAGCAATTCCAAGATCGGCATTTTGCTTTAAAACTTCTTGTTGGAGCTGATTTGTATCTGTTGCTCCACAGTTTCGATTAATGTTGTAACCATCTGGATTGTTATTAATCATTATAGTTGAGGCGCCTAATTCTTTAAAAACATCTTCGGCAATATGATACGTTGCGCCGTTGGCACAATCAATTATAATTTTTAAATGTGATAAATCACATTTTTTATCAAATGTTGATTTACAAAACTCAATATATCTACCTAGTGCTTGTCCGTATCTCTTTGCTTTCCCAATTGATGCAGAATCTACACTAATCATGGGTTTCGCAATTTTCTCTTCGATTGCTTTTTGCACTTCGTTACTGAACTTTAAGCCTTTACGTGAGAAGAATTTAACGCCATTATCTTGGTATGGATTATGTGATGCACTTATGACAACACCTGCGGACGCTCCAAACGCCTGAGTCAGGTATGCAATTGCTGGAGAAGGCATTGGCCCAAGCATACCCACATTGACTCCTGCTGATAAAAAGCCAGCTTCAAGTGCAGATTCAAATAAATAGCCTGAAACCCTTGTATCTTTTCCAATAATTACACTTGCAGCACCGCCTTCAGTTTCACGCAAAACCGAGCCTACAGCCCAGCCAACTTTTAACAAAAAATCTGCAGTTATAGGGGCTACTCCGACCTCTCCTCTAATTCCATCAGTACCAAAAAAATTATTCAAAACTACTCCTTAAAATTTTGTATTTGTTCCCAGACTGTGAGCGCATCCTTTGTCTCTGAAACATCATGAACTCTAATAATATCCGCACCATTCTCAGCTGCAATTAACGCAGCAGTGACGCTTCCAATGAGTCGCGAGTCAACATCTTTATCTCCTAATAAGGATCCAATCATTGATTTCCTTGAGAGTCCAGCTAGAATTGAAACTCCAAAATCATGAAACTCAGAAAGGTTCTTTAGTAAGGCTATATTATGACCTAAGTTCTTACCAAAGCCAAACCCTGGATCAATGGTGATAGAACCTAGCTGAATTCCTGCGTTTTCACATGCCGCGATTCGTTCGTGAAAGAATTGTTTAACATCATCGACAACATTATCATATGATGGGTTGGCTTGCATAGTCCTAGGAGTGCCCTGCATATGCATTAGACAGACATCAGCACCCAACTCAGACGCCATCTCGAGAGCACCATCCGCCCTCAATGCATTAACATCATTAATGATTCTTGCTCCTGCAGAAAAAGCCTCCTTCATAACAATAGGTTTAGAGGTATCAATTGATATTGGCACATCTATAGTGCCACTCAAAGCTTCAATTACAGGCATAACCCGCTTTAATTCATCTTCAGAAGAAACTGCAGGCGCGCCTGGTCTCGTTGACTCACCACCAATGTCAATAATTCCTGCGCCTTCTTCAACCATTAATTGGGCCTGAGTAACGGCGCTAACTGAATCTAAGAACAAGCCTCCATCAGAAAAAGAGTCCGGTGTAATATTCAAAACGCCCATGATGATTGGTTGATTTACCATCATCACAACCTTCAATTATGCAAACTGCTCAGTACTTCCGTCGGCTTCTGGCTTCTTATCTGAAGATGGTTTTGCGCTCTCAGTTTCTCCACTTCCAGTTCCAAGCTCTGATGAAGCCTCCTCTGAATCTACTACTTCGGCGGGCTCTCGCATTGGAATTCTCGCCATTAAGTCATCAATCTGATTCCTATCAATTGTCTCAAATTCAACAAGGGCTGCAGCCATTGCATCCAGTATATCTCTGTTATCTTCAAGAATTTTGTAGGCTAAAGAGTAATTACTATCTATTATTTTTCGTATCTCACTATCTACCTTAGTAAAAGTTTCATCTGAAATATGCTTATGTTTTGTGACTTGGCGCCCCAAAAATACTTCACCCTCCTCTTCTCCATAAGACATTGGTCCCATGACGCTTGACATGCCCCATAACTTTACCATTTTATGAGCAATTTCAGTCGCACGCTCAATATCGTTACTAGCACCTGTAGTTACAGCATCTTCCCCAAAAACTATCTCTTCTGCAATACGCCCACCAAACAATGATGCAACTTGGCAATTAAGCTTTCTTTTTGAAATACTATAACTATCCTTTTCCGGAAGGAACATAGTTACACCTAAAGCTCTACCTCTAGGAATAATACTTACTTTATAAACTGGATCATGCTCAGGAACTAGCCTTCCAACAATCGCGTGGCCAGCCTCATGAAAAGCTGTCATTTCCTTTTCAGAATCATCCATGACCATACCTTTGCGCTCTGAACCCATCATAATCTTGTCTTTTGCTTTTTCAAACTCACCCATTCCTACTAATTCCTTACTCAGGCCTGCAGTAATTAATGCAGCCTCATTTGTCAAATTAGCTAAATCAGCGCCCGAAAATCCAGGGGTTCCTCTTGCAATGTCCAGTGATTTGACATTTTTTGCAATTGGTAATTTCCTCATGTGAACTTTTAAAATAGCATCACGACCATTAATATCAGGCAATCCAACAGTCACTGTTCGGTCAAACCTTCCTGGTCTTAATAAAGCTGGGTCTAAAACATCAGGCCTATTAGTTGCCGCAACAACAATAATACCTTCTGACCCCTCAAAACCATCCATCTCAACCAACATTTGGTTTAGCGTTTGTTCACGCTCATCGTGACCTCCACCCATTCCTGCGCCACGTTGACGACCTACTGCATCAATTTCATCAATAAAGATGATGCAAGGTGCATTTTTCTTGGCTTGTTCAAACATATCTCGAACTCTAGAGGCTCCAACACCGACAAACATTTCCACAAAATCAGAACCAGAAATGAAAAAGAAAGGAACATCAGCCTCACCAGCAACGGCTTTAGCTAATAATGTTTTACCGGTTCCTGGAGGGCCAACCATAAGAACGCCCTTAGGGATTCTTCCACCAACCTTAGTAAATTTGCCAGGATCAGAAAGAAAATCAACAAGCTCACTAACCTCTTCTTTAGCCTCTTCAACGCCAGCAACATCCTCAAAGGTGACATGAGATTCATCTTTTGTAATTAGGCGTGCCTTAGATTTTCCAAATGACATAGGGTTGTTTTTTCCACCCATAGCACCGCCTGCGCCCTTCATTGTGTAAATAATGACACCAATTAGTAATAGTATTGGTGCGAGTGAAATGAGTAGTTGCTTGATAAAGCTTTCTCTTGCAGGAGGCGTAGCTTGAACTGAAACGCCATTATTTAGTAGGTCACCCATTAGTCCAAGATCCCCTGGACTATAAGTATCAAATTTCTCCCCAATTGCTGTAACACCACTAATATTGCTACCAGCTATCTTGACACTAGAAACGTTGCCTTGCTTAACATTTTGGATAAATTGAGAATAACTTATCTCATTTGTTTCATCCGCAATATTAAACTGACCAAAAAGAGAGGCAAGTACACTGCCTAGGACCAACCATAGTAAAATATTTTTATACATATTATTAACTTTAACCTGAATTAGAAATGTAAATATACCCTATTGATTTTCTATATATAGGTTTTGATAGCATTTTTCAAGGTTTAATCAATATATTTTATAACTATGACATAATGATAATCTGTAGGTTAAAACTTAATTAGTTGCATTATTTCTTACCCTGTTTTCTTAAAAAGCATGAACATTAAACCCGAACAACTCCAAAATCACCTCTCAAACCACCCTGCAGGGCTTTATTTTGCTTTTGGTGCTGAAATACTTCTGGTTGAGCAATCTCTAACGACTATAAAAAATAATGCTAAAGGGCGGGGATTTAATGAGCGCTTTAGATTTGATATTGACGGTAATTTTGCTTGGGATGCTATCTTTAATTTGATTTCTAGCCCTTCACTTTTTGCAGACAAGCGGATCATCGAGTGTCGACTTACAACAGGAAAGATTGGAGTTAAAGGCTCTAAAGCACTTTTTGAACTTACCGATAACCTTCCAGAAGATATTATGCTAATCATCTCTTCTGGAAAACTAGATCTGGCGCAACAAAAAAGTAAATGGTTTAAAGCTCTCGATAAAAAAGGGGTTATTATTCAGCATTGGGAGGTTCAAAGCGACCAACTTGTTGGCTGGATTGTTAAGCATATGTCCCAGCTTGGCCTTAGCTCAAGCAATGAAATTGCAAATGCGATAGCTTACTGCACTGAAGGAAATCTACTTGCTACTATGCAGGAGATACAAAAGCTTCAAATTGCATATCCAGATGGAAATATAAATCTAGATGAGTATTTAAGTCAAATTGATCAGCAATCTCAGTACACAGTTTTCGGAATGATTGATGCAGCAATCAAAGGTGACACGGAAAAAGTAAATAAAATTTTCAACTCGCTGGTTGATGATTCAACGCCACCAGTCATTTTAATTTCATCGCTCTACCGTGAAATAAAAAGCTTAGTTATAATGTCAATCGAACTTAAAACCAATCAAACAATCGATACAATTCTTAATAACCATAGGGTCTGGCAGAAAAGAAAGCCATTGATATCAATTGCCCTTAAAAAGCATAGTTATCAGCAGCTACAAAAACTTCTTTTAGCACTCGGGCGTATTGACCGCTCTGTCAAAGGCATGGATAATCTTAACGTTTACGATGAACTACAATCCGTAGTCATTACTTTATCGGGGAAAAATAGTGGGCTCAATAGCTGAATTAATATCTAACATAGGTCAAAAAGCCTTAATTGCTTCCAACACTCTGCGCATCGCCAATACAGATACAAAAAATAACGCATTACTTAATATTGCTTCTGCAATTCAAGAGAATAAGCAAACTATTCTTGATGCAAATTCTTTAGATATAGAGATTGCCAAAAAAAATAATATTGACTCAGCGCTTTTGGATAGGCTAATGCTTAACGATGATAGGCTTGAAAGCGTTGTGGAAGGTCTCAATCAAATCGTCTTATTGAACGACCCTATTGGTGAGGTTTCTGATTTAAAGACTAGGCCTAGTGGAATTAAAATTGGAAAGATGATGGTGCCTCTTGGCGTTATAGGAATGATCTATGAGTCACGCCCTAACGTCACTATTGACGCAGCCGCTCTTTGTATTAAATCTGGAAATGCAGTCATTCTAAGAGGTGGCTCTGAGGCAATCAACTCGAACATGGCTTTTTACAATTGCATTAAACAAGGACTAAAGCAAGCTGGCCTCAACCCACACTCTGTCCAGCTCATCGAATTCACTGATCGCGAGGCAGTTACTGAGCTCGTTAAAGCCAGCGACTATGTTGATGCTATTATTCCAAGGGGCGGTAAGGGGCTTATAAAAAATGTCAGTACTAATGCTAGAGTCCCAGTTATTAAGCACCTTGATGGCGTTTGTCACACCTATCTAGATATTGATGCTAACCCGCAAAAAGGAATTGACATTGCATTCAATGGAAAAACTCGTCGGTATGGAGTTTGCAATGCAACTGAGACACTTCTTGTGCATGAGGGATTTGATACAAAAGCACTATCAAAACTCATAGGGCTCTATAACAAAAAAGATGTTGAAATACGTGGATGCGAAAAATCACAAAAACTCTTCAGTGTCATCAAAAAAGCCTCGGAAGATGACTGGTATGAGGAGTATCTTGGCCCAATCCTCTCAATGAAAATTGTTGAATCGGTTGATGAGGCTATTTCTCACATTAATAAATATGGCTCAGCTCATACCGATGCGATCGTAACTGACAATGACGCAAATTCAAAAAAATTCCTCTCTGAAGTTGACTCATCCTCTGTCATGGTGAATGCATCAACTGGTTTTGCTGATGGTTTTGAATATGGACTAGGCGCAGAAATTGGAATAAGTACTGGTAAATTTCATGTCAGAGGTCCAGTCGGACTTGAAGGCCTGACATCACAAAAATATATCGTCATAGGTGACGGACAAATAAGGCCATAGAGAGCATATACAATGACAATTAAAGAAACGCTAGCGATTATTCAACGAGGAACTGATGAAATTCTGCCCTTAGATGAGCTAAAGCAAAAACTTGAAAAAAATAAACCATTAAGAGTTAAGCTAGGAATGGACCCAACAGCTCCAGACCTTCATCTTGGTCACACAGTTGTCATTAACAAGATGAAACAACTTCAAGACCTTGGTCATGAAATTATTTTCTTAATTGGTGACTTTACTGGCATGATTGGAGATCCAACCGGCAAAAACGTCACTCGGAAGGCGCTAACTAAAAGTGAAGTTTTAGAAAATGCTAAAAGTTATGAGGATCAAGTTTTTAAGATTCTTGATAAGGATAAAACAAAGATAGCGTTTAATTCTGAATGGATGGGTAAGATGAGTTCATCAGAAATGATTTCTCTTGCATCAAAACATACTGTTGCTAGGATGCTTGAGCGTGATGACTTTTCCAAACGTTATAAATCAGGTCAACCAATTTCAATACATGAGTTTTTATATCCGCTAGTTCAAGGATTTGATTCTGTTGCACTTCAGGCTGACATTGAGCTTGGGGGCTCTGATCAAAAATTTAATCTACTAGTTGGTAGAGACCTTCAAAAGCAAGCAAATATGGAGCCTCAGGTTATTCTTACTATGCCAATACTAGAGGGCCTTGACGGCGTTCAAAAGATGAGCAAGTCACTTGACAACTATATTGGTATTGACGAACCCGCAGACAGCATGTTTGGCAAATTGATGTCGATTTCAGATGAGCTTATGTGGAAATATCTCGAGCTTTTAAGCTTTGAGTCAATGGAAACAATCGAATCCTGGAAACAAGAGGTTGTGGAGGGAGAAAATCCAAGAAACATTAAGTTTCGCCTTGCTCAAGAAATTATTACGCGATTTCATGATAGTGATCAAGCTAAAAAAGCACAGCACAACTTTATCGACCGATTTGCAAAGAACCAAATTCCAGATGAGATGGATGAGTTCACTTTCTCACAAGGAACTAAGATTGCAAACCTACTTAAAGACTCTAACCTTGTATCGTCAACATCCGAAGCATTTCGAATGATTAAACAGGGTGCTGCAAAAATGGATGGTGAGAAGATAACTGACAGGGATTTAACGCCCTTTGCTGGAACATCAATCTACCAAGTAGGTAAAAGAAAGTTTGCTAGAGTTACAATTAGCTAATTAACATTAATCAAGAGTATAATAGAGGTATCTGGGGATGACATGGCTTCGACGAGGAGTTGGATTTCAAGGATGCATGTCGAGGACAAAGATTGCTCGTAAAAACGTTCTTTAAATAATAGTTGCAAACGAAAACAACTACGCTTTAGCAGCATAATGCTAACCGTTACTTGAGAGTCGTCTGTACTTTTGGGATAACGGTCGCTTACAGACTCGCCACTATTATTATTTTAGGATAATAGGGTTAAAACCTAATCTAAAATCGCTTTCTACATCCCTGTTGGTCGGGTGGTAAAAAGTTAACTCAATAGGCCTTTACTAAGCATGTAGACTTCTTGACTGAAAGTTTTCGGACGGGGGTTCAATTCCCCCCATCTCCACCAAATCTATTATCTTTGTGGGCTTTTAGCCTTTAAAATCTTAATAAATATTAAAATAATATAGAATCAAATATGCTTTTTAACTCGTACGGGTTTATCTTTGTTTTTTTGCCCATTACTTTTTTTGTATATTTCTACCTTAATCAAAAAAAACTAACGGAGCTTTCAAAGGTCTTTTTAGTATTTAGTAGCTTATTCTTTTATAGTTGGTGGAACATTACCTACCTGCCTATCCTTATTGCATCAATGACATTTAATTATGCTTTTGGAAGAAGTCTTCATAAATCTGTTACTAATAACAACAATAGTTTTGCAAAAAAATCAATTTTAATTATTGGGATCATTCTTAATTTATTTCTACTTGGTTATTTTAAGTATGCCGACTTCTTTATCGAGAATATTAATATTGCTTTTAATTTTAATGCAGAACCCACAAACTTATTACTTCCATTAGCAATTTCATTCTTTACTTTTCAACAAATAGCTTATTTAGTTGATAGTTACAAAAAGGAAACTAACGAATATAGCTTCTTAAATTACGCACTATTTGTATCGTTCTTTCCACAGTTAATTGCTGGCCCTATTGTCCATCATAAAGAAATGATGCCACAATTTATGAATGTAAGCAATAAGGTTAAAAACTATCGAAACATTGCTATGGGGCTATTCATATTTTCAATTGGCTTATTCAAGAAAGTTGTAATTGCTGATACTTTTGCAGTTTGGGCAACTCAAGGTTTTGATGTGGCATCAACTCTGAATTTATTTGAAGCATGGGCAACATCTCTTTCATATACATTTCAACTGTATTTTGATTTTAGTGGGTATACAGATATGGCAATCGGATTAGCTTTATTATTTAATATTAGACTTCCAATTAACTTTAATAGTCCATATAAAGCTACAAATATCCAGGACTTTTGGAGACGCTGGCATATAACTCTTAGTAGATTCTTAAGAGATTATGTATATATTCCTCTTGGTGGCAATAAAAAGGGAGAGTGGAGAACATACACTAATCTTATGGCAACATTTTTATTAGGAGGGCTTTGGCATGGAGCAGGCTGGACTTTTGTATTCTGGGGGTTCTTGCATGGGTTGGCGGTTATGGTCCAAAGATTATGGAGTAAATTCGGAGTCAAGCTTTGGACTTGGCTAGCTTGGTTGATTACTTTTAACTTTGTCAATATTGCATGGATTTTTTTTAGAGCCAAAGAGTGGGAAGATGCAGTTAAGGTTTTAGGCTCTATGTTTAGTTTAGATAACATTTTTATAAAAAAGAAATTTTCAGATAAGTTAAGTTATTTATCTGAATACAATATTAAATTTGGTGAGGTCATGAAAATGACACATGATGGCTCAGATATTATTAATTGGTTAATTTTTAGCTTCATACTTATATTAGTTTGTAAAAATTCGATCGAAAGAATAGCTAAATTTAAAATTAATTCTAAGACTGTTTCATTAGCTGGAATTTCTTTTATATTAGGAATTTTATCCTTAAATAAAGTATCTGAATTTATATATTTTAACTTTTAAAAAGGCTAATTTTGAGCAGCAAAAGATGGATAAAAATTTGGTTTATTATTATTATTACAATTCCTATTGTAGGCATATTTAATTATTTCATTGACCCTTATGGATTAAATTCTAGTCAAAATAAATTTTACTTATCTCTCACAAATGTAAGTAAACCGAATATCTTAAAATTAAAAATAAATTTAAAAGCAGATTATTATCTGATTGGTAGTTCCCGCCTAATGAGAGTAAACCCAACAGTAATTGAAAACTATTTGTTAGATAAAAAAGTATTTAATATTGGCATTTCAGCCGCAACATTTGATGAAAATTTAATGCTAGCTAAACAAGTTATTAGCAATAACTCAAACTTTATCTTTGGCTTTGATGCCTTCACTTTAAATAAAAATAGATTAAATAATATTGATCTTTTAAATAGGCAAAAAAAATACAAAGAAGCATTAACTAGTAAAACAATCATCTCAGAATATTTTTCACTTGATTTCTTAATAACAAGTATTGAAGATTTGCATAAAAGAATTTCAGGTGAAAAACTTGATCAGTTTTTCACATCTGAAAATAATAAAGAAGTAAGGACTTCGATTGATGGTGTAGAAAAATTTCTTAAAAATATTGGTAAAGATGGGGTAGCAAATTTTAATAATTTTGAAATAGTTGCTGAAAGTGACATCATTCAGCTTGCTAAAACTGCTTCAGAAGATGATATTTTTATTATCTATCCCAAACATTATTATCATTATGTTGTAAATCAAAAGTATCAAAATATTGAAGATAAATATTTTAGAGCGATAAAGCTACTAGTAAATAATACAAATGCAAAAGTATGGAGCTTCTATCAAATAAATGAAATCACTAGGAATGAAAAAAACTTTGATGAGAATGGTTGGCACTTTAAACCAAAAATTGCAAATATGATTTTTAATAGAATTTATGGAGATGATAAGACAACAATTAGTCCTAAAAATTTTGGTATTTTATTAACTAAGGATAATGTCCAAAAAAATCTTAGTAGGATAAGTAATAAAGTTAAGAGTTATCAATGAATCTAACTAAATAGGTATGAGAGGCTTTTAGTTAATCATCTACTTTATATAAAACACTAAAGGAATAGTTGAGGGTTCAATTCCCCCCATCTCCACCAAACATTATATCTACTTGGACTAAAGTCGAAACTTCGCTTTTGTTTTCATTGATTCCCTAATAGTAAAACTCTATTGTTGAGACTGAAACATCAGATGTGAAATTACGGCCATATGCTGCAATAGCAACGCTTCTTATATTTTTAGCATCTAACTTTGAAGTATTGTAACGCTTACGTTCGAATGTATTAAAAGGCAAGTCAATTATTTTCCAATCAGAATTCGCTTGGAAGGTTGCAGAATAAAAGTCTCCATAATAAGCCATATCATTAGTAATTATATGGATATCATAAGTTTCACCATTACCTCTTACGTTGAGACGTACGCCCTGAAGATTTTTGCCATCTTTTTCAGAATTTGCAAATGAAATTCCGGTGCGTAATTGAATAACGCCACCATAATTCCTTGTACTTACATTACCTGTAAGTCTTGCATAATACTTTTCTCCATCTTGCTCAAGAGTAACTTTACCAACAGAAACACCACCCATTACTTGATCACTAATGTATTGCCAGTACTTTCCACTATCTGAATTAAATGGATATGAAAGGTCTTCAACAGCCATCGCTTTTGAGTTAATGGTAAACATAAAAATTAAGGATAAAAAATAACTTATTTTTGAAATTTTTAAAGAATTTTTAAACATATCAGATAATAGTTAGAATGCTAGGCTAATAACTTTGACAATGAATCCACCAACAACTTTGCATTGTCCTGGGTAAAGACCAAAGGAGGTTTAATTTTAATAACATTATTATGTGGCCCATCAGTACTGAGAAGTATACCAAGTTCTTTCATTTTATCAGTAATCAACTTTGCCTTTTCTGTTGCCGGCTTCAGCGTTTTTCTGTCTTCAACCAATTCGATTCCAATAAATAATCCAGCGCCTCGAACATCACCAATCAATGAAAATTTATCTTTTAATAAAGACAACTCTGAAAACAAATAATTTCCTACATTTAGGGCATTCTGCTGCAACCCCTCCTGTTCGATTACATTAAGAACAGAGAGTCCAATTGCACAAGAAACTGGGTTGCCACCAAAGGAATTGAAATACTCCATGCCATTATTAAAGACGCTTGCTATTTTAGCTGTGGTTACAACAGCTGCTATAGGGTGCCCGTTTCCCAGCGGTTTGCCAATTGTGACGATGTCTGGGATGACTTCTTGTGTCTCAAACCCCCAATAGGCAGAGCCCACTCTGCCCAAACCCACCTGAACCTCATCACTGATACAAACTCCAGAGGATGCCCTTATCCATTTATATGACTCCGCTAAAAAATCATTTGGTAAAGGGATTTGCCCACCACAACCTAATATCGATTCAGCTATAAAGGTTGAACCCTCACCCTGCTTATTAATTGCCTCCTGAACAGCATGGGCATATTGTTTTCCCGCCGTTTTTGGGTTATTAAATTCACCCCTGAATAAGTCTGGCATCGGAACAACTTCAACATGTTTTGGCTTTCCCTGCCCACCCTTACTATTAAATTTATAAGGACTGATATTGATTAGAGAGTCGGTGTTTCCATGGTAGGCGTTATCTAGGACAATTGCGCTATCACTGCCGGTATATGCTCTGGCCATTCTCAAAGCCAGCTCGTTCGCCTCACTACCCGAATTTACAAAATAACAAATGGACAAGGGTTTGGGTAAATTACTGCAAAGCTTCTCAGCCAACTCAACAATATTATCATGCAGGTAGCGAGTGTTAGTATTTAATAGTTGATTCTGCTGGTGAGCCGCTTGTATAACTGCTGGATGGCAATGCCCAACATGACTGATATTATTAACACAATCTAAATACTCCTTGCCTTTTTCATCATACAAATATTGACCCTTCCCCCTGAGTATTTTTAGTGGCTCTGAATAAGCCAGAGAGAGTGATGGACCCAGGTGTTTTTTTCTTAACTTCAATGTATTTTTTTTGGATTTCACTTTTTAATATATTTTAAAATTACTTAATTCTTTATCAGCAAAATTTTTCAAAAATGTCCATGCGTATGGCTCAGTAACAGAAATATACTTGTTTTCAGGAAATAGTTTTTTTCGGTAGTTTGCTGTTACCACAGTAAAACACGCGCGTACACAAACAAGATGAATGAGCGACTCAATTTCTTCGTCTCGTAATGGATAAACTGATTGAAATCCGTGCACAACTGACTTGATCTTTATCTCAGGCTCTGCTTCTTCTAGAATAAGATAAGTGATGGCAACCGCTAATTCGCTTGCTAAAAAAGTATGCGCCATATCACCAAAATCAATAACGCCAGATATGTGGCCATTATCATTTAGAAGTACATTGTGATCATTGCCATCATTATGAATATACTGGGTGCGTAAATATTTTTCATTCGGCACAATGTTTAACTGATAATTTGCAATAAAATGACGTACTACAGCTTTATCAGACTCACTCTCAATATAGTCTAAATGACTTTTCAAAAAGTCAATATTTCTAACATCCCATATCCATTTACGCTTTAAATCGGGATAACCAAACTCTCGAAAAGCAACGTCTAACTTACCCATAAATGCGCCAAATTCTTCCAATAAGAAAGACTCAGGACTCTCAATGTCCTTTATAAAGTGTCCTGCTAAAAAAGATTGTAAGCGAATAAAACAGCCATTATGCCGAATAATAAATTTACCGCCTACAGTCTGAATCGTACTTGGTACTTGTATGGACGAATCAAAGTTGGCGATATGCTTCAAACTAGCGACCTGTAAATTAATAAGCTCAACATGCTCCGCCGGATTTGAAATCTTTAATACAAATTCCTTGCCGTCTTCACGTTTCAAATAAAAATTCTGATCTCGCTCACTATCCAAGACTTTAACTGAGACTTCAAAACCGTATAAAGTTTTTGCTATTTGGCGGGCTTCAGACGGGCTAAATCTTGATGGGGGCGAGGATATAACAGACATAAGTATTAAGTTACCAAAAAAAGTAAAACCAGTAAAGCTGAATAAAAGCTGACAATTGTATCAAACTCTAGCCATGGGCTTTATTTTTTTATAGTGCATAAAAATAGAGTCAATACTCTAAAGATTATTTTGTGTAATATAATTCTAATATGAGATTTGCACTTTTAAATAATGAACGTATTGAATCAACTAAAGGAGTCAAAGGTTTCTGCTCTTATTGTGGCTCTGAACTAATTGCAAAATGGAGTGAGATGAAATGATTAAAAAATATAACAAGGAGATGAGATTCTTCACTTCTAAGGCAATTGCTCATAGCACAATAGTAGAACTAAAAAACGAACTAGAGACAGTTAAACATACTGTGGATTATTGGTTTGGTATGTTTAAGAACAGGGCGTTTGGTGAGATTAAAGATGGCAATCTTTCTTATGCACAGTGGAAAGATATCTATATTAAGAATGGTTGGCTAGAAGTGCCAGAGTACAGATGTTTTTGTAACCCAAAAGGTGTAACTAATTCTGATGATTGGGCGGCCTATGAACTGGATAAATCATATCTAAATATTTGGAAGAAATGGTATCAGTACCACGAGAGATGGAAGTTCAGAATAGCCAAACTAGAAAGTGAGAGGTTTGATATTCGCAGAATTGAAGAACTAACTGATATAACAATTAATGAATGTCTATTAGCCATTCTGGGACTGAGTCCTTCTATTATTGGTAAGACAGGATTTGAAAAGTTAATATAATATTAATGAAAACATCCAAACAACAACGCATAGCTATCATTGGAGGAGGGGCAAGTGGAATTTTTGCTGCGCTTCGCTGCGCTGAAGTTGCAAAAGGAAAAAAAATTAATATTGATATCCGAGTATTTGAAACTACAAAAAGATTTTTAAAGAAAGTTAGAGTTTCTGGTGGTGGTCGTTGCAATGTAACCCACCATATATTTGAAGTTAACAATTTTTGCTTAAACTATCCTCGAGGCAGAAAAGAACTTCTCTCTCCTTTTCAAAATTTTCAAGCAGCTAACACCGTTGAGTGGTTTGAAGAAAGAGGAGTTAAACTTAAACATGAAGGTGATGGTCGCATGTTTCCAATAAGTGATAGTTCAGAAACTATTATTGATTGCTTTATGCAAGAAGCTAGAAAATATAAAATTAAATTATTGACCAAGATGGATGTTAAAAGTTTAAAGAAGCTAGATGATGGCAAAATATTCTTATTCATCAATGATGATGAGTCATTCATTGCTGATTCTGTATTAATTGCTACTGGTAGTATGCCAAATGGTTATAAACTAGCCAGGAATCTTGGCCACTCGACCACAGAAATAGCACCTTCACTTTTTACTTTTAAAATTGAAGATGTAATCTTAGAAAACTTAGCAGGAATTTCTTTTTCTCAAGCCACCTTGACTCTTAAAATTGATGGTGCAAAACCTTTTACACAAAAAGGGCCACTTTTAATTACTCACTGGGGATTAAGTGGCCCAGCTCTCCTAAAGCTTTCAGCATGGGCTGCTCGTGAAATGATGCATACTAACTATAAAGCAAAAATAACAGTGAATTGGCTTGGTATTGAAAATCTAAATGATGGTGAAAAACTTCTAAGCACTATTAAGGTGAAGAATACAAAGACCTCAGTTGGCAAAGCCTACCCAAATGAATTAACTAAACGATTTTGGCTTCAACTTCTGGTTAAGTGTGAAATTTTAAAAGAAAAAAACTGGTCAGAAATAAGTAAAAAAGAATTAAAGCTTATTATGAAAAATTTATTTATCTGTGAACTTGATGTAATTGGAAAGAGTCGGTTTAAAGAAGAATTTGTTGAATGTGGAGGAATAAACCTAAAAGAGATTAGCTTTAAAACTATGGAGAGTAAAATCTGTCCAGGGCTTTATTTTTCAGGTGAAGTGATGGATATTGATGGAATCACTGGGGGTTTCAATTTTCAAAGTGCATGGACTTCTGGATGGATTGCTGGGAACAATTTGCCCCTGAAAAAGTGACTTAGAAAAAACTCTTATAATAAATTAAATCAAATAATATTTACCAAATCAGTGCCTAATCAAATTTAATGTTAAAATTAACCAATTATTCAAACAGATAAAATCATGAGCGCAGAATCAACAAAAACTCGTTCAGTTCGCACCTCGGAATTTATTAATACTTTTTTTAGCGGAACTGTTATTGACATTGGCGCCGGAAATGACCCTGTAGTTAAACATGCTGAAGTATTCGATTTGCTTCATGGTGATGCACAATTCATACTAAATTATAGAGAAAAGGAATCATACGACTGTGTTAATAGTTCACATTGCTTAGAACACATGCATGATGTTCCAGCTGCTTTTGCACAATGGTGGGGCCTTGTAAAGCCTGGTGGATTTATGGTCACAGTAGTTCCTCATGAAGATCTATATGAACAAGGGGTTTGGCCATCTATATTCAATAGCGACCACAAAGCTACCTTTAGGATTAATAATGCAAATACTTGGTCGCCAACATCATATGACATTACCAGCCTTATTGTATCTCTTCCTAATGCTATTTTAATATCTACCGAAATACAAGATAAAAATTATGATCATGCTTTACAAGGGAAAAAACTTGGTAAATTTTCATTAAAGATATACAAGTGGGCGAGAACCAATAATAGAGCCAAAAAATTTATCTCAAATATTTTTTATAGTTTTTTGTATAAAAACTTTTGGATAAAGAGTAACAATACTTCAGGTAAACCAGTAGATCAAACCCTTGGTAATGCACTTGCACAGATACAAGTAGTATTACAAAAGGCTACTTAAATAAAAACTATTTTATTTCAGATATAAAAGACTTAGCACATTCACTTATAATTTCTGAAAGAAGTAAACAATCCTCAAGAGAAAAAGTTAAAGGTAGTCTTAAATCAAAAAGACTAGAAAGAATCTTATCTGACACCTCAAGACTTTGCTGCTCCAAGTATCGCCAACTCCTATGATTACTAGTGAAGCCATTTGGATCATCACCTCCAAACCACTTGATTTCAACACCATGCTTTTTATTTACTTCTAAAAAGGCCTTAGCATCATCATTAGTGATGCCTGGTATTCTAAATTGAATTGAACTCCCTACATAACTTTCCTCAATAGAGCGCTCAGGAAGCTCAATACCAGTAACCTTTTTAAGTTTTTTCTCGACTAATTGATAACGCTCATTCCAGCGCTTAATATTTTTTTCAAGAGACTTTAACTGAGGTCTCAGAATTGATGCTCTTAGGTTATCCATTCGCCCCGAGTAGTTTGGAGTTTGAAGGCGAATATCTGAAAACACTTCTTTATCAGGTGCAGCGCCATGTCTCTCATAGAGCATATAAGACCCTGAAAGGATAATAGCGCGCGCCATAAACTCTGCATCATTCGAAGTCAGTAACCCTCCTTCACCAGAATTCAAATGCTTATAAGTTTGAGTGCTAAAACAACCTGCTAGTCCAAAATTACCACTCCTTTTATCACCCCATTTTGCGCCCATGGTATGTGCGCAATCTTCAATTAAAATCAAGCCGTTATCTTCAACAATTTGCATCAATTTATTCATATCAACTAGATGCCCCCTCATATGAGATATGAGTAAAAAGCGAGCCTTACTTAATATAGCTTTCCTTGAAAGGTCCTCTAAATCAAGAACAAGATTTTCATTGATCTCTATGAAAATAGGCTCACCACCTGCATTAGAAATTGAGCCTGGAACTGGCGCAAGGGTATACATATTAGTCAAAACTTTTTCACCAGCCTTAAGTCCCGCAGCCTTAAGAGAGACGCTCATTGCATAGCCACCAGATGCACAGGCAAGACAGTAACGACTTCCTTGAAAATTAGCAAAGTCTTGCTCTAATAGTGATGCTTCAGAAAACTCCTCACCAATTGAGTTGTATCGATGAAGCCTTCCAGACTTCAGAACCTCCACAGCGGCATCAATCGCCTCTTGACTAATAGGTTCTTGTTGAGTGAAGGGCCTTGAAAATACTTTTGAAGTCATTATTGCTAGTAGCCATTTGAATATTAAATAAGAAATCAAATAATATACAAAATCCTCGTCTTAAAGATAATATTTTTTAATACTTCACTAAAATAGTAGCCAAACAAACCTTATAATTTGCTATATGAAGAACACGCCCCCAGTCGTAATTGTTGCCATTATTGTTGCCATAGTCGTAATACTTGTTCAGTACTTATTTATTTACTGACTGCTAGAGGTCCGGCATCAACGATTGCTTGATCAACATCAAACTTTTTAAAGTTTTCTGCAAATAGATTCGCGAGTTTTATAGACTCACTATCATAACTTGATGTATCTTCCCATGTATCACGAGGGTTAAGGTAAGCCTCATCAACTCCTGGAATAGATTTAGGAATATCAAGATTTAAGTAGTCGAGGTGTGTCACTTTTGATTCAAGAAGGGCGCCGCTTTGACAAGCAGAAACTATTGCACGAGTTACAGGAATAGGGAATCTTGATCCTGAGCCTCCTGGAGCCCCTGAACCACCCGTCCATCCAGTATTAACTAAATAGACTTGTGTATCAAATTCTGCAAGTCGTTTAATTAATAAATTGGCGTAACTGCTTGCATTTCGAGGCATAAATGGGGCCCCAAAACACGATGAAAATGCTGGATTAATGCCAGCCTCTGCACCAAGCTCTGTTGAGCCAACGCGCGCTGTATAACCAGACAAGAAGTGATAGGCAGCGGACTCTTTAGTTAAGATTGAAACTGGAGGAAGGACACCTGAAACATCACAAGTCAAGAAAATAACAACTTTGGGCTCGCCTGCAGCATTTTTTTCAACGCGCTTTTCAACATGTTCTAATGGGTATGAGCAGCGACCATTTTCTGATATGGAAGTATCATCATAATCTGCATGCTTATCTGAATCTACTTTGACATTTTCAACTATTGCGCCATGACGAATAGCATCCCAAATAATGGGTTCATTTTTCTTAGAAAGGTTGATTGTTTTCGCATAACAGCCCCCCTCAATATTAAATACTGAACCCTTAGCCCAGCCATGCTCATCGTCACCAATAAGGTAACGATCAGGATCTGCAGAAAGGGTTGTCTTGCCAGTTCCTGAGAGGCCAAAAAACAATGCTGTATCACCATTTTCTCCCACATTTGCTGAGCAGTGCATTGGCAGAACATCCTTTTCAGGCAGCAAAAAGTTTTGCACTGAAAACATTGCTTTCTTCATTTCGCCTGCATAACGCATGCCAGCTAACAATACTTTTCTTTGTGCAAAGTTAATAATAACAACTCCATCTGAGTTGGTTCCATCACGCTCAGGATTGCACTCAAAAGATGCAACATTTAAAATCATCCAAACTGGTTTATCTTTAGGATTATATGTTTCGGGCTTAATAAACATATTTCTACCAAATAAGCCTTGCCAAGCAGTTTCAGTATTTACTTCAACTGGAAGGTAGTAAGATTCATGAGCTCCAACATGCAGATTAGAGAGAAAATTATCTTTTTGAGATAAGTAATCACTCACTCTAGCCCATAGTTTATTAAACTTTTCTTCTGAAAAAGGCCTGTTAACATCGCCCCAGTCAACTGAATTAGAAGTTGCAGAATTATCAACAATAAAACGATCATTTGGACTTCGACCAGATCGCTTGCCTGTTGTGATAAGCAAAGCTCCAGTATCTGTTAATATTCCCTCATTAAGAGATAATGATTTTTCAATCAGTTCAGACGGTGACAAGTTTTTTAGAATCATTTTATTTATTCCAGGTTTCATAGTGATTACTGCTACAGTATTCAAAAAAATGAATTATCACATAAAAATTATTCTAGCATTGCATAAATGTTTCACATAATGAAACTTCTTTTAACTCATTATATAGTTCATTTTAATCTTAAAAAGAAATCATCTATATGTCGGAAATTTGTACTAATTAAGTCCTTTTGATTGAGGCTCTTTAACATCAGCCTAGCTTTATGTTTTATCCTTTAAAGATAGCGTAAGTTCAAATTTAGCAACGATGTCAGGAGATAGCGAAGGAACAGTAGCTTCAATATTCAATTTATAATTATGCCTCTCGCCTGAACTTGCAGCAGTTTTTACCAGCTCTTTAATTGCCAAACCATCTCTACATATAAAGTGGACATCACCCTCAGGACGCTTTAGAAAATCAGCCTTAAAATCTTTAAATATTAAAGTTATTTTTCGTCCACTTTCTTGAATTGGATCCATCGCTAAAAAGCCGCCAGTAATATCTGCACCAACTGCTAAAACACCAAAATACATACTTCCTAAGTGGTTTTTAGTTCTTCGCTTAAAAGGGATTCTAATTTCAATCTTTTCATCCGTATGCTCAATAACCTTTGGGCGACAATACCAAATCATTGGTACTTTGGTTATACCAAATAAGCGTATTAATCGATTTGTTTTAAGTGCTCTTGAAACCATAATTGTATTAACTTTCCTTGTTTATACTGTGTAGTCATCAACAATTGAGCATTGTGCACTTACCGCAGTAGCTGTTAATTTATCGACTCCTTTTGATGGCCATCTAATAATGTCAGCAAAGTAAAAACTTCCATATGAGTACTCAAAGCTTTCACCATAAAATTGCTCACCATTATTTGAAAAATCTGTAACACCCAACTCAAGGCCTTTGAAATAGTTTTCATCCATTCCAAATTGTATAGAACTCTTCTCAGTAATTCTAAATTTAAATTTCTGAGGAATATAGTTAACAAGGCTGTCCTCTTTTAACTCAACTGCTTGAATCATCTCACAGTAGTATAGGTCACCAGCTGCTGATAGAGCAGGAAAAGACAAATAATTAATAATCACAAATAAGATAATTTTTTTCATTTTTACTCTAATTTTTCAGCGTTGAGTTTAGCAAGTACAAACCTTAATGTAATATTGTATATTTAGTTTTATATCGAAAGTAAATAATTTTTTAAGCAATATATAAAGTGGAAATTCATATATATGATATAATATATCTCTCATTAATTTTTTTCACTAAAAATTAATTAAAAGTTTTTTTCATACGTATTTTAAGGAGCAAGAATGATTCAGTTTATAGTTCATGATGAAGATGATTCCGTTGGCGTTGTGACTGTCGAAGGATTAAAAGCAAACGACACTCTAAGTGGCTGGATAATGGACCAGGATGTTTTGATAGATATCAAAATTAATCAAGATATTCCAATTGGGCATAAGTTAGCTATTAAGAATTTAAATGAGGATGACACTGTTATCAAGTATGGTGTAGATATTGGTAGAACAATTTCAAAGATTGCTGTAGGTGATCATCTACATGTTCATAACGTAAAAACTAAGAGGTGGTAATGATAAATTTAAATCAAAAAATCTACGGATATCGTCGCGAAAATAATAGAGTAGGAATTCGTAACCACGTTATTATCTTGCCAGTTGATGATATTTCAAATGCTGCTTGTGAAGCAGTTTCTAACAATATTAAAGGCACGATAGCCCTTCCTCATCCCTACGGTAGACTTCAGTTTGGTGAAGATCTCGATCTACACTTTAGGACAATGATTGGTACGGGATCAAATCCAAATGTTGCCGCTGTAGTGGTTATTGGAATTGAGCCAGACTGGACGCAAAAAATCGTTGATGGAATTGCTGCAACGGGTAAGCCAGTTCAAGGTTTTTCTATTGAGAAAAAAGGTGACATACAAACTATCGCTGACGCTTCAAAAGCGGCTTATGATATGGTTCATTTCGCAACTGGACTTCAAAGAGAGCCATGTGACCTAAGTGAAATCTGGGTATCAACTAAATGCGGAGAGTCAGATACTACTTCGGGCTTTGGGTCAAACCCAACAGTTGGAAATGCGTTCGATAAGTTATATGAAATGAACAGTACTTTACTTTTTGGTGAGACATCTGAAATTACAGGTGGAGAACATTTAGTTAAAGCTAGATGTGCTAATGATGCTGTTGCTGAAAAATTTATGTTTATGTTTAATCGCTATCAAGATATGATTGAGCGCTTTAAGACAGATGACCTATCTGATTCACAGCCTACTAAGGGTAATATTGAAGGTGGTCTAACTACGATTGAAGAAAAGGCATTAGGCAACATACAAAAGATTGGAAAAAAATGTGTCGTTGACGGCGTTTTAGATAAAGCAGAAATGCCTACAAGTAAGGGCCTATGGTTTATGGACTCTTCTTCTGCAGCTGCAGAAATGGTTACATTATGCGCAGCCTCTGGATATGTAGCTCACTTATTCCCTACTGGGCAAGGAAATATTATTGGTAATCCAATCCTCCCTGTTATTAAAGTTTGTGCAAATCCAAGAACAGTTAGAACGATGTCAGAGCATGTGGATGTTGATGTAACTGGCTTATTAAAGCGTGATATCAATATGGATCAGGCTGGTGATATGCTTCTTGAGAGTCTTATTCATACTTCAAACGGAAGAATGACTGCTGCAGAAATATTAGGGCATCAAGAGTTTGTATTAACGCGTTTATATGAAAGCGCCTAACTATTAATTAACGAGAAGAATATGATCTACTTAAAAAAAGCTGATAAATCAGCAGCATCAAATGTACTAGAAGCACAAAAAGTGGTTCATGACATGCTTGCTAATATAGATAAAGACGGTGAACAAGCAGTTAGAAACTACGCAGAAAAACTAGATGGATGGTCTGGTGAGATTTTGCTCTCAGATTCTGAAATTGATAATATTATCTCTGACGTCCCTCAAAATGTTAAGGATGATATAGATTTTGCATGTCAGCAAGTTTATGAGTTTGCAAAGGCTCAACGTGAATCTATAGAAGAGTTTCATACCAAAAATAATGGCGTTGAAGCTGGTCAAAGACTACTTCCAGTAAATGTTGCTGGATGTTATGTTCCAACCGGACGTTACGCACATATTGCATCTGCATATATGAGTATTGCTACAGCTAAAGCTGCTGGCGTGCCTTGCATCATTGCATGCTCAACGCCCTATCAAGGTAAAAGTATTCATCCGTATGTTCTGTATGCAATGAAGACTGCTGGAGCTGATCACGTTATGACTTTAGGTGGCGTACAAGCAATAGCAAGTATGGCTCATGGACTATTTACTGGAAAAAAAGCTGACATCATTGTTGGTCCTGGAAATAAATTTGTAGCAGAGGCAAAAAGAACGCTCTTTGGACAAGTTGGCATTGATGTATTTGCTGGTCCATCAGAAGTTGCAGTGATTGCTGATGAGCATGCCGATGCTGACGTTGTTGCAATCGATCTTGTGGGTCAAATGGAACATGGCCACGAGTCGCCTGGCTGGTTATTTACAACATCTAAAGAATTAGCTGAAAAAGTAATGGAGTTGGTACCAGAGTATATTGAAAAACTTCCACCAACTGCAAAAGATGCTGCATTCTGTGCATGGAGAGACTATGGTGAAGTTATGCTATGTGAGTCTCGTGAAGAGGTTGTAAAGATATCAGATGAATACGCAGCAGAGCACCTTGAAGTTCAGTGTGAAGATCTTGATTGGTGGCTAGACAACTTAACATGTTATGGGTCTTTATTTCTAGGTGAAGAGACAACAGTGACTTTCGGAGATAAAGCTTCTGGCCCTAACCATATTCTTCCTACAAAGGCAGCTGGTCGTTATTCTGGAGGCCTTTCTGCTCATAAATTCTTAAAGGTTTTAACTTGGCAGCGTATGGACAAAGAATCTACACGTCAAATTGCCCAAGCATCTTCTAGAATCTCTCGATTAGAGGGAATGGAAGGACACGCAAGAGCCTCGGATGTTAGGCTAAGTAAATATTTTCCAGATGAAACGTTTGACCTAGGCGCACCTGTATTAGAATAGCTTTATGAACTTATCAGATTTCTCACTAGAAAATAAAGTAGCGCTAATAACTGGTGGTACAAGTGGGGTGGGAAAAATGATGGCACTTGCGCTTGCTCGTGCAGGTGCATTTGTTTGGATTGCAAGCAGTCGAAGCAATGCAGAAGAAACCCTTCAAGAGATAAAAGATCAAGGCTGCAAAGGCGCCTTCATCCAAGCGGATGTGACATCAACTGCCGACCTTAAAAATTTGGTAACTCAAATCTCTAAAGAGTCTGGAAAAATTGACATTTTAGTAAATGCTGCTGGAATAAATCTTAGAACATCTGCTGAAGAGTTAACACTCGAAGAATGGCAGAAGACTATTGACATTAACTTAACTGCCCCTTTCTACTTAAGCAAGCTTGTTGCCGAATCAATGACTAAAAATAATTGGGGACGAATTATAAATATCGCCTCTCTTCAATCCCTTAGGGCATTTGATAACAGCATTCCATATGGTGCAAGCAAAGGTGGCGTTATGCAGCTTACTCGAGCCTTAGCTCAGGCCTATTCAAAGAATGGAGTATTAGTCAATGCAATTGCTCCAGGATTTTTTAGAACAAATCTCACGGAGTCATTATTTCAAGATCCTGAGAAATTAAAGAATTTAGCAGCAAAAACAATGATGGATCGCAACGGAGAAGAAAAAGACATTTTTGGTATTAGTGTTTTCTTGTGCAGTGATGCCAACTCATATGTCACCGGTCAGACAATATTTTTAGATGGAGGGTTTTCAGCAGCATGATTAATAAAATGCAAGCGGTAGTATACACAGCGCCAAATGAAATGACTTTTTATAGTGAATACAAGCCAACGCAAATTGATCGTGATGATGATGTTTTATTGCGCATTGAGTCTGTTGGAATTTGTGGGTCTGATATGCACGCATATCATGGCAAAGACCCAAGAAGAAACCCTGGCTTAATACTGGGCCATGAATTTTGTGGCGAAATAGTTGAAGGCATTCATAAGGGTCAAAAAGTAACAGGTAATCCTTTGATTACTTGCGGAAAATGTGAATACTGCCTTCAGGGTAGAGACAACCTTTGTAGTGATAGAGATATGATTGGAATGAGTAGGCAGGGCGCTTTTGCTCAATACATGACCATACCAGATCAATGCCTAGTTCATGCGCCTAGCACTATGAATTCAAACCATGTGGCCTTAACTGAGCCCGCGGCAACTGTGGTTCATGCTGTAAATCTTGCCATAGAAAATTCATTCAAGCCTATAAGCGATTGCCACGTTTTAGTTATAGGTGCTGGTGCTATTGGCCTTTTAACAGCTCTGTTACTTAAATCCCATGGCGTTAAAATGCAGGTACTTGAAACCAACATGGCTAGGCACCCTTGCGTTAAAGACCATGTTGGCGTTATTGCCATTAACCCATTAACAGATTCAGTCAAAGACAGCGCATTCGATGTTGTAATAGACTGTGTTGGAAGTGAAAAGACAAATGCTCTTTCTATTGCCTCAGTCAAAGCAGGAGGTACTGTAGTTAATGTAGGCCTTCTTAGCTGGACTACGAATATTGACATACGAAAAATTACACTTCAAGAAGTGAAGCTAGTTGGTTGTTATACCTACAACATGGAGGACTTTAGGTCTGCCTTGAAGTCTATTGAAAATGGAGATTTTGGTGACTTATCATGGATAGAGGAGATGCCTCTGTCTGAAACTGATTTGGCATTTAAGAGTCTTCACAATGGTACAATGGCCTCAGCTAAGGTTATCCTGAAACCTCATTTTTAACAACTTACACATTTTATGAGTATTACTGATCTCCAATTTAACATAGATAGGGACAGTAAGACTCCTATGTGGCTCCAAATAAGGAATGAGTTATTTAATTGCCTTTACCGTGATGAGTTAAGGCCAGGCCAACTAATTCCAAATGAGAAAACACTTGTTGAGCTATTTAATGTTTCAATTGGAACGGTTAGAAAGGCAGTAGGTGCATTAGAAAAAGAAGGCTTCCTTATTCGAAAACAGGGTTTAGGAACTTTTGTCTTTCAGCATGATAAAAGCACTTTCCATTTTGCGTATTTTCATTTTGCATTAAATGGAACTGATGAGATATCCTACCCAGATGTAGAGTTCATTTCTTTTGAAACAAAAAAAGCCACTAAGTATGAAGCAAAAATATTAAATATTTCTCCTGGGAGTAATGTTTATCAAATATTTAATAAGCTAGGTATCAACAAAAAAAATTATATTGTTGATAGAATAGTCATCTCTCAAGCTAAATTTCCAATGCTAACTGAAGAGATTTTTAAAAACCGAGCTAATACAATATACAACCTATATCAAAATAAATTCAACATATTTATAACAAACTGCTCAGAGAAATTAAAAGCAACTTCTGCAGATAAAACAGTATCCGCTCTTCTTAATGTTAAGTTGGATTCGCCCATTCTTCGGATAGAGAGAATCGGTCAAACATATCATAACGAGACTATTGAGCTAAGAACATCATTCGTTCATACCGATGACATCGACTACGTCAATACGCAAAACAGCACTTTCGGCGACACGTTCTAAGAAGAAGGAAGTCCGCAATACATAAATATTTTATGTATCAAAATTTTAGGTGCATACAATTCTATAGAGCTCTAATTACCCATAAAGGTATGTTGGTAGCCATAGAACAATTTGTGGGAATATAATAATTAATGCTAATCCAACAACCTGAATAGCCATAAATTGCATCATGCCTTTATAGATGTCTGATAAGTCCCATTCTGGCGCCACCCCCTTGAGAAAGTAAGCTGACAATGCAACAGGCGGCGAAAGCCAAGCAGTCTGAAGATTGACAGCCACAAGGATTCCAAACCAAGTTAAGTTAAATCCTAATTGCTCAATTAGAGGCAAAACAATTGGAATAATAATTAGTACAATTGGTACCCACTCTAATGGCCACGCTAATAAAAATATTAAGGCCATAACTATCAACAATATAGCTGTTGGTGGAAGATCAAGCAGCATTAATGCCTCAGTAATCATTGTTGGCGTTCCTAGTCGGGAAAAAACTGAGCCAAAGAAGTTTGAAGCACAAACTAAAATCATAATTAACGTTGTAATTTCAAGAGTCTTTAGTAAAGCCTCTTGAAAAACTTTAAAATTTAATTTTCGGTAGGCAAGTGTTAAAAATATCGCACCCACTGCTCCCATTGCAGCACCTTCTGTAGGCGTTGCTAGGCCAGCCAATATACTTCCTAAGGATGAGCCAACCAAAAGAACAGGCGGAACAAGGCCTTTAAAAAACTCAATCCACACCTCTCTCATAGAGTCAGGAATTAAATCTTCAGGAACAACTGGGCCCAGTGATGGATTTAAGTGACATCTAATAAGCGTATAGCCTGTATAGAGAGCTGCCAACATTAAACCAGGCATAATTGCAGCAGCAAATAAATCGGTTACTGGAACATTTAGAATAGGCCCCATAACAACTAACATAATACTTGGCGGTATCAATATACCTAGAGTACCACCAGCAGTAATTGTACCTGCCGCCAACTGAACATCATAGCCAGCTCTATTCATCGTCTTAGCTGACATAATTCCTAAAATCGTAACTGATGCTCCCACAATTCCTGTTGCAGCTCCAAAGATTACTGAAACAAAAAGAACGGCTACAAATAAAGAGCCTTTGGTTCTAGCAAGAGCCATCTGAACTGATGAAAATAGTCTTTCCATCAAGTTGGCTTTCTCCATGAGAATTCCCATAAAGGTAAATAGTGGTATTGCTGCAAGGGTTTGCTCAAGCATACTTCCAGAAAACTGGAAGGTCATTAAGTAAAAAACAAGGTCTCCAAAGCCTAAATAGCCAAAGAAAACTCCTAAGAAAATTAGTGTAAATGAAATTGGGAAGCCAATAAAAATGGCAAATAGCATTGTT
This sequence comes from Candidatus Pseudothioglobus sp. Uisw_016, assembly GCF_048087635.1. GTDB lineage: Bacteria > Pseudomonadota > Gammaproteobacteria > PS1 > Pseudothioglobaceae > Pseudothioglobus. The sequence continues at coordinate 1,550,330 of NZ_CP159806.1, forward strand.
AAAATTAATAATATGCCTAGCACTTCTGGAGTCATGGCCATCTCCTATTTTTTACTGCATACACGCACTTAAGTGTCTCGGAAACTCCTTGAATTATTAAAAAAACAAGACCTATAAATAAAACACTCTTGATTGGGTACAAAAGAGGCATCCAGGAAGTGTCCATACCTCTTTCCATTATCGACCAAGACTTATAAGCATATTTGTAACATGCCCATGAGGCGCCAATCAATCCAGGGAAATAAAACAATATATATAAAGTTAAGTCTATTGTTGCTTGGGTCTTAACAGACCAGTTTCGATACATAAAGTCTGCTCTAATATGAATGCCCTTTGAAAGTGCGTAACCAGCACCAAGCATAAACATAGCTCCTGCAAACATTCTACTAATATCATATGCCCACATTGTTGGAGAGCCAAAGAAGTGTCTTCCCACAACCTCAATAAACATGGCAGTGAATACTGGAACAGTGAGCCAACATGCTAACTGACCAACTCTGAGACTGAAGAGATCAATACTGAGAATTATTTTTGCCATCAATTTTGGCATATCATCAGGCATCACACCGTTATATGACCTACCTTCTGCGATCATTTCATCAGTAATATCTAATTGTCCAATATCTTCCTCTTCCGACATAATATGTACCTAATAATTTTATGAAAAAAATCTTAAACTATTCTAACAACACTAAAGAGTTTAAAAAATAAGAACTAGTTTATTAAGGCATTTGCTGGCTCAGGAAAAAGGATAGCCTGAACCAGCTAAGCCGTCTTACTTTTACAAAAAAAAGTTGCCAACAGTACTCTGTTGGCAACTTAGCTTACAAGTCTAACGATGAATCTTTACTTTAAAGTCTTCGTAAAAGCTAAACCTAACTTAGCGTTAGAAGACTGAGCTCCTGACCAGAAAGGTACAGCTTTTTCAGCAAAATCTCTCTGTGATGCCCATACTTCAGCAAAGAATGCATTTTCATCAGCATTCTTTTGAAGTTGTGCTTGCGCAGCAGCCATAAACTCTACGAAGTAGTCTTCTGGCGTATCCATTAGAATAACACCTTGCTCTAGCAAGTCTGCCATTGCAATACCGTTTGCATAGATACGATTTGACATAGAGTCAAGTCTTGCTGCTCTTGCAGCAACATGAATAGCATGTTGGTCACGATCAGAGATCTTATCCCACACATCGCCATTAATATACATATCTGCATTCACAACGTTCTGGTGAAGTCCTTGTAAGTAATAATACTTAAGAACTTTTTGGAAACCAAAGTCTCTGTCCGGCTCTGGGCAGCACCATTCTGCTGCGTCAATTACGCCTTTCTCAAGTGCAGGCAGAATATCACCACCACCCATAGCTACAGCTGCAACACCAATATCTTTATAAACTTGGCCTGGGAGTCCTGGAGGTGCACGGAATCTTAATTTACGGAAGTCATCCATACTATTGATTGGCTCTTTAAACCAACCCAGCGCTTCAGGACCAACCGGTTGAAGCATCAAACCAACAACATTTAGGTCCATCTCGTCCCATAGTTGATCGTATAACTCTTTACCACCCGCACTGTGGAACCAAGAAAGCCATGCGATATTATCAATACCAAGGCCAGCTCCAGCAATTGGTGAGCCAAACAGCATTGCTGCAGGGTGCTTACCAGACCAGTAGTGAGTCCATGCAAATCCACCATCAATTAGACCAGCGTCTACAGCATCGATAAGGTCAGCATTAGGAACAACAGAACCACCTGGAAGAACTTCCATTGTTACCCTACCATCAGTCAAGGCAGCAACATCTTCAGCAAAATCTCTGACATACCCAACTTCACTTCCAGTCGAGTTCAATACAGATTGAATTTTTAAATTGACCGCCATAGCGCTTGAACTTGCAGTAAGCAATGCTATAGATGTCAAAAGTACAACTTTATTTTTAAACATAAAATCTCCTAATTTATCTAAATAAATAAAAAACTACTTTGATTTGCAATAAGTACAAAACACACCTAAAGCATTTAATCAAATCTGAGTATACATCAATTGATATATATGTTTATATTTATTTTAAAAAAAAAGAAGTAAATTAAGCTATATAATTTATCCAGCAATATGACATCTCAATTCTTCTTATAATTTTAATAATTTACTAGTAATTACCAATGAATGAAAAATATGATTACATTGTTGTAGGTGCTGGTTCAGCAGGCTGCCTCTTAGCCAATAGACTTTCAGCAAATCCTAATAATAGTGTTTTATTAATTGAAGCTGGCCGCAAGGATGACAATCTTTGGCTTCATGTCCCAGTTGGTTATTTTAAAACCATGAATAATCCAAAGTTTGATTGGATGTATAAACTTGAAAAAGATAAAGGACTAAACAATAGAAGAATAGACTGGCCAAGAGGTAAAGTTCTTGGTGGCTCTAGTGCACTAAATGGATTGTTATATATTCGTGGTGATAGGCATGACTATGATAACTGGAAAGATTTAGGTAATAAAGGTTGGGGCTATGATGATGTGCTTCCATACTTTAAAAAGTTCGAATGCCAAGAAAATGGAGAAAATAAATACCATGGAGTTGATGGCGAATTAAAAGTGTCCAACCTCAGACTTAGAAGAAAAATTGCTGATCTATTCATTAAAGCATCTGAAGAAATAGGCATACCTTACAATCCTGATTGCAATGGAGAAAAGCAGGAAGGTGTCGGATATTTTCAGCAAACCTCATTTAAGGGCTTTCGAAAAAGCTCCTACAGGTCATTTCTAAATGGAAAAATCAGAAGTAGAAAAAATTTAACAATCATCACAAATACTCAGGTTAGTAAACTGGTCTTCTCTGATAAAAAGGTAATAGGCGTTGACTGCATGCAAAGCAATGATCAACCAGATAAAACTATTAATGCTAACCATGAAGTAATTTTATCTGCTGGCGCAATTAGTTCGCCTCAAATATTACAGTTGTCAGGAATTGGAGATGAAAAAAATCTAACAAAACTTGGAGTTAAGGTTATTCACAATAACCCTGCAGTTGGTAAAAATCTTCAAGATCATTTACAAGTAAGGATGGTTTTTAAAACAAATACTAGAACCTTAAATGACGAACTAAATACATGGTGGAAAAAAGCCTTAATTGGAATGCAATATGCACTTTTTAGAACAGGACCATTAACCCTCAGTGCCAGCCAAGTTTACATTTTTACTAATACATCCTTAGATGGATCAAGGCCAAATATACAATTTCATATGCAGCCATTAAGTGCAGATAAGCCAGGAGATGGGGTTCATCCTTTTTCTGCATTTACAATGTCTATATGTAATCTTAGGCCTCAGAGCAGAGGTGAGGTAACTATAAGGTCAAAAAACCCAGAAGATCTACCTAAAATTATTCCAAATTATCTATCCACAATGAGTGATCAAAAAATAGCAATTGACTCAATAAAGGTGGCCAGAAAAATTGCAAATTCTAGTCCATTAAAACAACATATTCTTGATGAGTTCGTTCCTGGAGGCTCCTTAGTTTCTGATGAAGATTTACTGGAGGCTGCAAAAAATAATAGTCAGAGTATTTATCACCCAGTTGGAACATGCAAGATGGGTAATGATAAAAACAGCGTAGTCGATGAACACCTCAAAGTTCATGGAGTTAAGGGTTTAAGAGTTGTTGATGCTTCAATTATGCCAGAGCTAGTCTCAGGAAATACTAACGCGCCTACAATGATGATTGCAGAAAAAGCAGCTGAAATGATACTTAGTGACAACAAAGTCAGTTTGACTAAGTAGATGCATTTGTGTATTGTTAGCTCTATTTTAAATTCAACATAATGCCCTCCCCATATTCCGATTTTCGTAGAAGCGAATTATTTAAACCAGCCATTATTGTGCCAACAGTAATCATGTTGGTTTTTTCAATATTTAATCTAACAGCGCCCGCAGATCCTGCTCGAATTTTATCGTCCTTTGAACTAGGAATTGTTAATGAAGACATTGGTCCATTCCCATTGGTCTCTACAAAAGCCATTAAAGGAATTTCCAAAAGCCTCCCTTTTAGGGTGACTCTTCTTAAAGACTCTGAAACTGCAAGAGATTCTCTTTTAAAAGGAAAAGTGTCTTCAGTGATTACTTTTCCTGAAAATTTTTCTCAGCTTGCTCTTAGCAACAAAAACTTATCTATAGACATCTTAAACTCACAACACTTAACAATTGCTGAAACTCAAATGGCCAGTCAGCTTCCCTCTATGATGCAGTTGGCGCTGTCAACTTTTGTTTCAAATCTGCGCGCCTCAAAGTTAATTAATCAATCACCCAATTCTGGCATGCTAGTAACTACAAATGTAGAAACAATGTTTCAAGCAAAAAGCTTAGCCTCACTCCCTGCGCCCTTTGTAATGAGCTTTACAACTTGGATGGCCTCAATGGTCGGAGCAATTCTTTTATTTCTTGGAACGCGTCAAATGGCATTTCTTAACAGGGCTTATTTACGAACTATTGTTCCAGTTATGACTATGGGACTTGCCAGCTTCACTCTAGCAACAGTTGTAACATTAACAACTCTTCAATGGGAAGTATTTTTGATGGCATGGTTAAGCGTATGGCTTGTTAGTGTTTGTTTAACTTGGCTATTTATTGGAATCTTCGAAATTATTGGGCTTTCAGCGTTACTAATTATTCTTCCTTTAGTTCAGTATCAATCTGTACTGAGTGGTTCGGTTTCGCCCGTGAGCGCTGCGCCTGACTGGCTTGAGCGCATTGGAACAGTGATACCTTTTGATGCTATCGGCGCAGCCTACAGGGCTATCATTTTTGGCTCAGATGCAAGCTTGCCATTCATATGGCTATCAAGTGCGGCTTTAATCGGTATTGTCCTCAGCTGGGGATCTGCCATCTTCAAAGGACGAATGAAAAGGCGCTGGTAATAGCTATATACAGTTAGTTAGCTAGAGTGTTAATATCGGCCTTATACCTTGCAAGTTGTGTGCGTAACTTTTGGTCTTGCTTATCGTTTCTAGAATTTAATATTGCCACTAATAGATGCTGAATTAAATCAGTATTGAAGGCATATGTCGATTGGTAATTCTCAGCAACCAAGTCATCACTATGAGTTATCTTTTTCAGCCTTTCTTCCCAGCCTTGTTGTCTTTGAAGGATCAAGCTAAGCTTTTCATTGAATGCTTTTCGACTCTGAATGCGCTCCGCATCAACTCTCCTCATTTCTTTACTTGTAATTTTTACTAAGTCAAGCTGCTCTTTAGTCAGTGAACCCATAAAGCGCCTTAAGTTCTTACGAAGACTTTTGTAACTGTCACTTTGATACACCTGATCGTTACGAACTAGCAATTTTTTTTCACTCTGAGTAGTTTTAGTTTTTAAAACTTGAATAAATTTTGTGATTTGCTCATCGGATAACTCTCTAGTAAGAGGAGTTGCCCACATGATCATTTGATCCTCTAGACGAAACCAAGACTCTTCAACATTATGAGTAATCAGGGCAATGCTCTCTATATCTACCTCATCATTTATAGCCAGCTCTAAGTCACCAATAATTTGTGCATATTTTGGCATTTCTTCCACTCTATGCCACTGAAAGAAAGGCGTTAAAAGCTCATCTAAGTATTTTTTTTGATCACGATCAAGGTCAACATAGCTTTGTAGATACCATGGAAAAAGATTATCGAACTGATTATAAATAAAAGTAATTGAACTGCACCCTCCTAAAAAGAGTACCAAAATTAATGCAGCTTTTTTAAGTATCTGTTTCATTATTTAAACTAGTTTTCCTAATTATCAAAAAAATATAATTAACCTAATTTTTCCTATCTATTTAAAAAAAATATAGATCTATGCTTAAATCACTGCTTGACAATAAATAATCACCAATTTAAATGAGCAATAAAATTCACAATAAAAATATTGAAAGCGAAACTGTCATAACCTCGCCTATTGAATTAAAGAAAACTATTCCAGTAAGTGACAAAGGTAAAGAGAACATTTTAACTAGCAGAAAAACTGTGGACAACATTTTTTCAGGAAAAGATGAAAGACTGATGGTAATTGTTGGTCCTTGCTCGATTCATGACATTGGAGCTGCCAAGGAGTACGCCCTTAAACTCAAATCCCTTCAAGAGGAAGTTAAAGAATCAGTCTACTTAGTCATGAGGGTATATTTTGAAAAACCAAGAACAACGGTTGGCTGGAAAGGATTAATTAGTGACCCAGATATGGACAATTCACTTGACGTTGAAAAAGGGCTCCACCAAGGACGTGAGTTTCTTGCATGGCTTGCAGATCAAGGGATTGCTTCTGCAACTGAAGCCCTCAATCCAATCACTCCTCAATACTTAGGTGATCTTATTTCTTGGTGTGCAATTGGAGCAAGAACAACTGAATCTCAAACCCATCGTGAAATGTCAAGTGGGCTCTCTATGACTGTTGGCTTTAAAAATGGTACTGATGGAAATCTAAATATGGCAATCAATGCTATTAAAGCGTGCTCTTCCCCTCAAAGCTTTCTAGGTATTAATGATGAAGGTCAGATTTCAACTTTTAAGGCAATGGGAAATAAATCATCTCATATTATTCTTAGAGGTGGCATTAAGCCTAATTATTATAAGGATGATGTTATTGAATGCGAAAATCTTCTTAAAGAAAATGGCCTAGCTGCAAGGATTATGATTGACTGCTCACATGACAACTCAAATCAAGATTATAGAAATCAGGGCAAGGTAATTGAAGACATAACTGACCAAATATCTGCTGGAAATAAATCAATTTTTGGCTTAATGCTTGAAAGTAATTTATTTTCTGGGAAACAAAAAATATTAGATAACCAAGATGAAATGGAATATGGAATATCAGTTACAGATGGATGTATTGATTGGCTAGAGACTCATAAAGTTATCAAAAAACTAGCAAAAAAAATATCTTAGTACCTTTAACAAATGAGTTACAAATACTTTATTCTGGGCTCATTAGAATAAAGTATTTTATTACTGGCCCAGTAAACCAATTACTTTAGCTGCAGTTGCTCTTAATTCTGGAATAACTTTTTTCATCATAGTTATTCTATCAAAAAGCTCCGGATCTGACTCAAGTGTGGATCGCAGTGAATTACCAAAACTCTTTCGAAGGACAGTACCTACATTGAACTTAGCAACTTGGCGTAAAGACAGCATTTGTATATCTTTATCTTCTAAACCACTTGTCCCATGAATGACTAATGGCAAGTCTAGCGCTTTCTCAAGCTCGTTAAAACGCTCTAAATCTATTTCTACAGTTCCACTTTCCAAGCGGTGAACATTTCCTATTGAAATTGCAAGCGCATCTGGCTTCCCCTGTTGCTCCATCTTAAGGGCATCAACAACCTCAGTTAATGCAGATTTAATATGATCACGGCCACTTGCATAAGGGACCGAACCCACTTCAGCCTCAACTGAAACTCCTTTAGGGCGAGCATAGTCAACCACATCTCGTATTAAAGAGATGTTTTCAGAGATGGGTAATTGAGATCCATCAAACATTACAGAGGTAAATCCTACATCAATTGCTTCTTTAACTGCATCAACCTCGTAGGTATGATCAAGATGCAAACAAACAGGTGCCTTGGATTTTTCAGCCATAGGTCTTAGCATCCCAATAATTTCTTCCATTGTCATAAATTGACGCATATCAAGATTAATAGATAGAATTACAGAAGCATTCTGAGCCTCTGCAGAATCAACAACCGCACGCGCATCTTCATAACCAAATACATTAAAACAGGCAACAGCATAGTTTTTATCTTGAGCTGGTGTAAGTATATCTTTAAGATTAGTAATCATTTTTTATTTAAATTTATTAAGCATGTCTTGCATACCAGGAATAGTTTCCAATTGATAGGCGTACTCTTTCTGATAATTCATATGCAATGGACGCTGGGTCTCTCCAGCCAAAATAGTGAAATAATACATTTCAAACCCAGGTGCTGCTACGCAGGGGTGGTAACCTTTATCAAAGACAAATGTTGAGCTATCACGTATATGATAGACAGGGCCAAAGTCCTGACCATCTGGCGTTAAAAACTGAGCACCAAAGCCATTAGGTGGATTAAAACGAAAATTATAAACTTCATTATGTCGACTTTCTTCAGGAAGCAAATCTACTTCATGTTTATGAGGTGGAAATCCTGACCAACCTCCTGCTCCTACTGTAAATAGCTCACTAACCAATAATTTACCAACTTTTCCTGCAGGCTCTTTACCTAGAATATGCTTGATTTTACGATGTGTTTTAGTGTCATCAGAGCCGTACTGAACTTTATCAATATCGTTTTGTCTTATAACAAAAGCTTCATGGGTTTGATTATGCTTAGCTCCAGAGACAAACACTTCCACTTCATTACTGATACAAGTTAATGTTGCTTCACAATCAACAGGGACATAAACACCCTCAGGATCTCCCTCCCAAATATGTTGTCGCTTACCAACCTCTTTAAAAACTTGTCCTTGAACCTGAACATCTATACTGCCAGTTGCTGGAACAATACATGACTCATAATCAGTTAGTTGATAAGTATATGATTCTCCAGCACTTAGCTTGATGATATTGAAATAGCATAGAGGAACTAATTCATTATTACAATCTATGATTGCCTTATTCTTGTTGTCATGTTGAGGGATATGCATATTTAACTCCAAATTGTTTTTGGTTTGATTATTATCTGTTTTTGTAACAGCTCAATTTCTTCCATTTTTGGCATAGCGCTCGCACAGCCTTGTTTTGATACCACTATAGCTGCAGCAGCGCTCCCAGATTCAATAGCTAGTTGCCAGTCTCTAGAGGACATATAATTCATTATCACATTACCTAAAAAAGCATCACCAGAACCATATGGTTTAAGTGCGGGTAAATTATAAATTCCCGTATCAAGACGATCTTTACCAAAAAAAAGACTACAGCCACTCTTGCCCCGCTTAAGAATCATTGCCTGATTGCTTGCAACACATTGTTTAACCTGTATATTTATATCTTCTTGAAGGATTTTAAATTCTTCTTCGTTGCCAACTAATACATTTGTTAATCCTGCAGCCTCTTGATAAACAAAACGGGTAGTTTTCTGATCAGGCCAGTTCCATGGCCTGTAATCTAGATCTAGCCATACTTTGCAGTCATTTTTTTGAGCATGAACCATCATTTTCAAAGTTTGTTTTCGTGATTCAGCTTCAATTAAGCTGGTGCCAGTTATTATTAGATTTTGGCTTTGAGTAATTGCAAGTTTTACATCTTCATTACAGACAATTTGAAGATCAGCAGGATTATTACGATATATTACTACTTCACAATCCTCTTGGCGTACTTCAGCAATTGCTAGACTAGTCCTCTCATCACCATAAGTTGTTTGCATCATCTGCAAATCAATACCTTCAATTTCAAGACGCAGCCGAACAAATTCACCAACTGGATCGTCAGACAAGGCAGAGATAAGACCTACTTTACCGCCTGCACGCTTCATAGCTATTGCAATGTTCGCCCCAGAACCGCCCACATCACTGGCAAATAAGTCTGCATCGCGAGTTTTACTTCCTACAGGTTGCGGGTACAGATCAAGGCCAGCTCGTCCCACAACCAAGGCATCATATAATCGATTTTCTTTATATTGCATCATGTGATAGTTTTGTTTCAAACATCCAGCCACTTTCCAGTCATTGCAGAACGGTCTATTGCATCCATAACTTTTTCGATTTTTAAACCATCGGCAAAGTTTGGCCACACTGGCTGACCCGTTTCAATTGAATCAAGTAAATGTTTAAGCTCACAAACCTTTACATCAATAAAGCCAAGGCTATGGCCTGCATTGGGTAAAAACGCATCATATGGTGGTTGCGCTGGGCCACTCAATATTGTTTTAAAGCCCTCCTGTCTTGGATCATCACTTCTTGTATAAAGCTTAACTTCATTTAAACGCTCTTGGTCATGACAAATCATGCCTTGAGAGCCATGTATTTCCCAACTTAATCCACACTTTCTTCCCCATGCTACTCGACTGACGCGCAATGTCCCCTTAATTCCACTCTCAAAGTGGGCCAATGCGGTACAGACGTCATCGTTATCAACTGGCAATGTTTGTCCCGGATTCTCTGGATCCGAACGCTCTTTGTGGACTGTATCGTAATCTCCCACTAGGCGAGTTATTGAACTACCCGTCATATAGTGTGCCATACTAACTAAATGACACATAACATCAGCATTTGCACCAGAGCCAGAAGCTTCACGATTCATACGCCATGAATGAGATCTATCTGGATCAGCTTCATTATCAACATCATAAATCCCATGAAATCCAATTACTCGACCTATAGCGCCTTCTTCAATAAGCTCCCTAGCACTTTGAACAGCAGGATTTTGAGTATAGTTGTAGCCTAAGATAGTTTGTGCATTGCTAGCTTGAGCGGCTGCGAGCATAGCTTCAGAGTCTGCTAAATTAGTTGACATAGGCTTTTCACACCAAACATGCTTACCAAGTTTGAGAGCAGCTACTGAAATTTCTTTATGAAGCGAATTGGGAACACATACTGAAATCAACTGTACCTTTGGGTCATTGACCACATCCATCCAATCTGAGGTGCAACGAGAGTATCCCATTTCAGTTCGCATCACTTCAGCTCTTTCAGAGTTGTAATCACAAATCATCTCCAAACTAGGCCTTAAGCCATCACCAAAAACACTCCCAGCTGCTGCATAAGCAATAGAATGGGCTTTGCCCATAAAAGCAGTGCCAATAACTCCTACGCCAATAGTTTTCATTCTCTTTCCTCTATTTGAATTCCAAATTTTTCACAGTAACTTTTAATATTTTTATACCCCATTGTCACATAGGTTAATGGGTGGGCCTTAGCCGGGTCTTGTTCAGCCTCTACAACTATCCAGCCACTGAAGTTGGCTTCGCCCACCATTTTAAATAGCTCGGAAAAATTAAAATCGCCGTCCCCAGGAACTGTATAAATCCCACTCAAAACTGAGTTTAAAAAACTTGAATCAGTATCTAGTGAGTGGTTTAATATTTCACCTCGAACATCTTTACAGTGAATATGCATAACTCTATCGTTGTATTTTTTATAAACTTCTAAAGGATCAGCACCAGCATAAATTAAATGACCAGTATCAAATACTAAACCAAGATCAGTAGTTGTCATAGCCATTAGCTTGTCTATTTCTTCTTCGATTTGAACTACTGTTCCCATGTGATGATGATAAGCAAGCTTCATTCCATTCGACAAAGTATATTTAGCTAGCTGACTCAACTTTTCAGTCCACTCTCCCCATTGACCATCATCAAGGATAGGGCGTTTTGAGAGTGGCGAACTAATATCTCCATGAACACAAGAGTCCATTTCACAATAAACAATTACTTCCGTCCCCATATCTTTAAGAAGATTCATGTGTGGTGTTATTCTTTCTATCTCATCTTCAAGACTGTCTGCTAATAAGCCCCCACAAAACCAACTAGAAACTACGTCCATACTATATTTATCAAATAATGGTCGAAGTATTTCCGAATCCTTAGGCCACTTACCTCCTAATTCAAATCCACGATAACCGGCTTGTTTTCCCTCTGTTAAGCAATGCTCTACTGAAGTATCTTTGCCCAGTTCAGGCATATCATCGTTAGTCCATGAAATCGGACTAACACCAATTTTTACACTCATCTTACTTCTCCAAATTATTGTTAATATTATTTAATCAGCAAGTCTAAATTGCTGAAGTTCCAAAAGCTTTAAATTAAATTCCTCTAGACTAACTAAATCTAGAAGTGATTGCTTAGTAAGTTCAAACATGCTCATGCCCTGCAACTTAGAGTTTGAATTTTGATCATAGTCAAGGTTTGTAGGAAATGCATAGCCATCTGTTGCACAAATAAGGACATTCTCAATTAGTTTCTCTGAAAGAGTTTTTTTAATTGAATGCTCCAGTAGGAATGGGTAAATACGCCTAAGAATTTTAATGTAATTTATACTCTCCATAGTCTTACCAAAAGGAGATGAAATTTGTAAAAGGTTGCCGATCCTTTGAAAGTCATTTGAAGTATTGGAACCAGCTCCATGCAATAAAGCAGGATTAAAAAAAATACCATCGCCTTTATTCATTTGATTTTGAACTGCATTCGTATTAAAAAATTCAGTACATGCATTGTCTCTCCAGGCAAGATAACCTAAGTCGAAGTGGTGTGAATAAGGCAAAACAATCGTGGGCCCAGTCTCTAAAGGCATGTCGGTGTGTGCGACCCCACCTTGCAGAGTTAAATAGTTTGAAAGGCGGTGAGCTGAAATAGGAAACAGCTCAACAACTTTATTTTCTTGAAACCCTAAATGATAATCACGGTGTGGTTTTTGCATTTCACCACCAGGTCTTACAATATTAACTTGCGCAGTCATTTGAGAATTTGGCCCACACCAGGACTCAGCAACTAACTTTAAAATATCATTTGAATAGTAACTAATAAATGCATCAGGATCCTCCAACGCAACTTTTTGAAAACTATTCCATATCCTTGTATTTGTTCCAGAAGCGAAATGGTCATTGCTAGTTCCAATCTCTTTTTGAGTAATTTTCTCAAAAATCCTATTGCTCTGATCTAAAACTTCATGTTCATAAAGATTGCGAATAACAAAAACCCCTGGGCCACTTTCTAAGGCATGAAATAACTCAGTTTTTAGTTCTTTTTCTTTTTCTTTATTTCCAATAAATGAAGTAAAGTTTTTTGCATCATAAACGACCACATTATTTATAACTGATTCGGATAATGGGTAGTCCTTATTTAGAGTTTTTTGAGAGCAGACTTTCTTTAGGTCATCATAATTTATATCAGACTCACTGAAAAAAACTTGGCTATTAGTTGATTTTAAAGCTTCTTTGTTCATATTTAATAAGGCTGTTGTTTTTTCCCTTTCTTATAAGAGTTATAGACTTCATCGCCATTTTTATTTGACGAAACCTCAGGAACGGCAACCTCCCACCAACATCCACCTTCTGGACTTATTTTATGAGAATCAGTCACTAAGCTAATAAGATAAGATTTTGAAGATAAACGGGCACGTTCCAGAGCTGAAGCTAATTCATTAATATTTTCAATATGTTCAGAGTTCGCTCCTAAAGACTGCGCATGAAGGGCAAAATTGACATTTGGATGGCCGTCATCAATACTTTCACAATCCTTCAATAAATTATTAAATGATCGGTTTCCAGTTGCATTTTGCAGTCGATTAATACAAGAGAAACCTCGATTATCTAAAACAACTACAATTATTTTTTGTCCTAACATTACGCTTGTTGCTAATTCTGAATTAAGCATCAAATATGACCCATCTCCTACAAGAACAATTACTTCTCGCTCAGGCTCAGCCATTTTTACGCCAAGACCACCAGCTATTTCATAGCCCATACAAGAAAACCCATACTCCGCATGATAACCGCCAGTTTGCTCAGTTCTCCAAAGCTTGTGAAGTTCACCAGGAAGACTTCCTGCAGCACAAACAACTATATCTGTCGCCTTTCCATTTCGCTTTAACTCTCCCAAAACTTGGGCGTCAGTTGGCAGTAAATCCATAGTTTTAGATGTGCTCTTTATTGAGGTTATTTCATCGTAATAGTTATTCCATTTACTGCTTTCTTTATTCGCTAAGTCTTTCCATTCTTGACTTGCTTTCCAATCAGATAGCTTCGTATCTAATTGTTGAATTCCAAGCTTTGCATCGCCCCATAATGGCAATGCATTGTGTTTTATTGCATCAAAACGGGCTACATTTAACTGCACTATAGTTGTGCTTGAAAATAAAGCTCTGGAGCCAGAATTGAAATCATTTAAGCGTGTACCAATAGCCAAAACTAAATCTGCCTGTTTAGCCATATTATTTGCTGCATTTGATCCTGTAACCCCAATAGCGCCAACATAGCTAGAGTGGTCCCAAGCCAAGGCGCCTTTTCCAGCAGATGTCTCTGCAACTGGTATTTGGTGTTGTTTGGCAAAATGTTGTAAGTCCTCACAGGCCTTAGCATAATGAACTCCTCCACCTGCAATTATTAAAGGTTTTTTTGATTTAATTAACAACTCTATTGCATGGTCTAATTCAGCATCGTCAAGTTTAATCTGGCGAATTGAGTGAGTTTTTTGAGTAAAGAATTCTTCAGGATAATCGAATGCTTCAGCCTGCACATCTTGAGGCAAAGATAAAGTTACTGGGCCACAATTTTCTGGGTCTAGCAGTGTTTGAATTGCCACAGGTAAACTATTAATTATTTGCTCAGGCCTCATAATTCGATCAAAATAACGGCTGACTGGCCTGAAGCAATCATTAACGCTGACTGTAGGGTCTGAAAAATCTTCTAGCTGTTGAAGAACAGGATCAGGAGTGCGGCTTGCAAAATAATCACCAGGCAATAATAACACTGGCAGTCTATTTACATGGGCTAATGCTGCAGATGTAATCATATTAGTTGCACCAGGTCCAATTGAACTTGTACAAGCCATCATTCTTTGTCTATTATTAGCCTTTGCATAAGCAATGGCTGAATGAACCATTCCTTGCTCACTATGGCCACGAAATGTAGGAAGCCACTCTTCACACTCTGACAATGCCTGACCCATTCCAGCAACATTGCCATGTCCAAAAATAGCAAAAACTCCGGCAAATAATGGATGTATTTCATCGTCAATCTCTATATATTGGGCTGATAAATATTTAACGATAGCCTGTGACATTGTTAGTCTGAGTGTTTTCATAGTCTTTACTCCTCTCTATATTTTTTCCAAGATTTAATTAGTTCTATGTAATTATTAGACACTAAATCAATCAACTCTTGATCACTTATCTTTTTTTCCATCCACTGCTTGGCTGGCTCATAAAAAATTGTCCTACCAACAGTAAAACCTTTACAAATTTTATGTTTTGAGGCATCCTCAAAAGAACTTTTTACAGCATCCATAGATGCTGATTGACCTAATAATAACACACCTTCACAGTGTGCATCATTTTGTAATATCACATCGCTCACTTGCTCCCATGACTTGTCTTTCAGTGCTGGCAATTTCCACCAATCTGGTTTGATACCAAGACCATAAAGCCTATTTAGTATTTGTGAAATGGTTGATTCATCCTCTTCCAAGTCCCCAGGTAGAATGATCTCTAATAACAATTGATGTCCACTTTGAATACAAGCAGAATGGAGCTCTATAATTTTCGATTCTTGCTTTAACCTCAATTCAATAGGATCATTGATATGATAAAACATCAGGCACTTTACAACATGCGTAAGTGGCCAAGACTGGAGTTTCGATCCAATCGATCCTCCTCCCTCAAACTCCAAAGGATAAGAGCCTGGAAGCTCCACAGGCCTTCCAATCCACCATGACTTTTCAGCAATAGAGTGAAGCGCTTCTTCACCATAAGTGTCATCGATTAATACACCCACACTATTCTCATCAATATTACTTATCTTAATAGTCTCTTCAATAGAATTCAAAAATAAATTCTTTAACTTAACTACTTGCTTAGGGCTCTCTCCACAATTAATCGCCAGGTCATAGAGCTGTTTACGATGATCAAAAGCGAAGCCAAAAATCTCAGATCGAGCAATACTTCTTGAACTGACTCTATGAAGATGATTAAGCTCTTTGTCTTGACTTGGATCTGGAATATTATGCGCATTATTTAGATAATAAAAGAGCTCTTGCTCACCTGGAATAGCTGGAGCACAACCATGTCTAGAGACCACTAGAGCTCCAGATGCATTTGCATAATTGGCACTTTTTTCAAGACTTTCATTTCTTAAATAACCACGCAAAAATCCAGACATGAAAGCATCGCCAGCACCCAGAACATTTAATATATCTACTTTATTACCTTTGATAACTTCAAATTCACCTGAGTTATTTGGAATATCACCACTAATTATTGTGCATCCTATTGGCCCAAGTTTTAAAACAATAATTGCATCACTTAGCTTGCGAATTTTCTTTAAAGAAGTAACAGTATCTTCACTTCCACCAGCAATATGTATCTCCTCTTCAGTACCCACAATTACATCACAAGAAGGAAGTATAGTTTGTATGTGCTTACTTACATCAGCGCTTGCAATAAAACGAGACTCCCCATCACCCAGTCCTGTTAAACCCCATAAGACAGGCCGATAATCGATGTCTACAATTACCTGAGTGCCCCCTGCTTTAGCGAACTCAATAGCCTTCATACTTGTCTTATATGTTTTGTCAGAAGAAAAGTGTGTCCCTGTAATTAAAAGCGCTTTACTGCTAGCGATGAATTCGGCTGAAAAGTCTTTTATATCAACTGCCATATCGGCGCAATCGTTTCGATAAAAAATAAGCGGGAAAGTGTCTTTATTTTGTATCCCTAGGACAACTAAAGCTGTTAATCGATCTTTGTCTGTGACAACATGCGAAACATCAACTCCAACACTTGCTAATTCATTTCGCACAAATCGACCCATATGTTCATCACCAACTCTACAGATCATTGCAGACTTTAGCCCAAGTTTTGAAGAGCCATAAGCAATATTTGCAGAAGAACCTCCAAGATATTTAGCGAAACTTCCCATGCCTTCAAGAGTAGATCCAATTTGTTGTCCGTATAAATCTACTGCAGCACGCCCTAGGCAAATAACATCAAGTGCTTTCATTATTTATCTAACATCCATTGATGATCAGGGTGATTTTTAAAAATCCATTGACGTTTTGGGCCCGCCATTACATTTAAATAGTAAGAATCATAACCATATGGAACACCAACAGGATGGTATCCAGATGGAACTAATACAACACATTTATCTTCTACTGCCATAGTTTCATCAATAGACAAATCATCAGTATAGACACGTTGGAAAACAAAACCTTGCGATGGGTTAATCCGATGATAATAGGTTTCCTCAAGATAAGTTTCAACGGGAATGTTGTCTGAGTCATGTTTATGAGGTGGATAGCTCGACCAATTACCCGCAGGAGTTTTAACTTCAACAACCAAAAGACTATCAGCCTCATCTTGTTCAGGCAAGATATTACAAATAGACCTTGTATTAGCTCCTTCTCCCCGCACCTCATTAGTCATTTCTTCAGGTTTTATATGTCTTACAGGATAATTACCAAAACCAGGCGCAGCTGCAATTGCAAGTTCAAGCTTAGTTAATGCTTTAATGGTTATTTTATGATTATTAGGCACGTATAACGCATGAGGTTTTTTATCTTCAAAGACACTCATTCTATCGCCAAGATTATAAAACTCTTCATCTTCTACAGTAATATCGGCCTTCCCAGATAAAATTACCAGACATAGCTCATTATCAACTTCTGTCAAATTTAAAGTTTGCGAGGGCTCCAGCTCATAAGCTTTAAATCCAACAAAATCCCAATTTGCTGATTTTGGTGTAATATCTTGATAACAACCATTTGAACTTAATTTAGGGCGAGATAAAAGTGACATATTTAATTTCCTTGTTGATGATAGCCAATTGATATACATATGGCCTGAACGAGACACATTGTGGCCCCTAAAGACCTAAAAGTATGAATTTCTGCCTCATGAATGCTAAATAAAAAATCTGCTAAATGAGCAATAGGATTGAGCTCTGTATCGGTCAGCAAAATTACCTTTGCTTTTGAATTTTTTGCCTCTTTAACCGCTTCTGTTGTCATCGTATTGTAAGGATTATAAGTAATTGCAATGAATACTGTTTTGTCATCAAGCCAATTTGAAAGGTTCTCCACTTCATTTACATCATTAGCAATACGACATCGAATACCGAGATTGTTTAACATGTAATAAAAGTAATTTGCTACTGGTTGTGCTCTATTTGTACCGCATAAAATTACTTCTTTAGCATCACACAATGCCTTCACTGTTTCTTCTATTAACTGAACATCTATTTGCTCAGAAAGTAATTCTGTAGCAACAATATTGCGACTCGTAATTTCTTTAAAGATATTTGAACTATTTGTAGACACACTTGTTTCAGTAACTTTTTTCACGTCAGTGATGCGTTGTCGATAGTTAATAGGAGATTGTGAAATTTTGACCTTAAACAGATCTTGTAGTTCAGCAAAACCACTAAAACCAAAGTGTTTTGCAAAGCGGACTAGGGTTGAAGGGTACACTCCAATTTCTGACGCAATAACCGCCAAGGTATTTATTGCAAGGTTTTGTGGCTGATCAATTACATAGAAAGCAATCAACTTCATTTTTTTGCTTAATCTTGGATAGCTTTCTTGAAGCAAGCTATTTAAATCATTAATATCTTGTGGAGGCATTCTACTTAAAATCTATAAATTAATTGAGTTGCCACTTTGGAGTGACTCTTTAGCAGCTTCAGCAATTTTTAACGCAAGAACCCCATCAGAAATATTAACACTAGGCTGAGTACCAGACTGAAATGATTCCATAAAATGCACTAGTTCATTGTGGAACGCTTTTCCATATCTTTCTAAAAAAAAGTGTTGGTTTTTGGTCTGCTTAATTCCAGATGAGTTACTTAAAATCACATTGTCTTCAAGGACATTTTTAACTTGAAGCATGCCTGTCTCACCAAAAGCTTCAATTCTCTGATCATAACCAAAGGAGGCTTGTCGACCATTAATAATAGTAACTATTGCTCCCTTATTCATATTCATTATTACACTTGCTGTATCAACATCTCCCTGCTTAGCAATATCATCATTTGCAGCATTAGCTGAAACATAGATACTTCTTGGAGTGTCATTAAGAATCCAACACGCCATATCAAAATCATGGATCATCATATCGTGAAATAAACCACCAGACCCTGCGATATAATCCATTGAAGGTGGCTCAGGGTCATGAGAAGTTATTATTAAAGACTGAATTAAACCAATTACATTTGCATCAACTTTATTTTTTAAACTAGCCATATGAGGATCAAAACGTCTATTAAATCCTAACATACATACAATACCACTTTCTTCAACAGCTTTAGCGCACGCCAATGCTCTATCAAGACTTAGATCTATAGGTTTTTCACAAAAAACAGGCTTACCAACTTTCGCGCATTTTTCTATAAGGTCTGCATGGGTAGAAGTACTGCTAGCAATAATAAAAGCATCTATTTCATTATTTTCGAATGCCTCATCCATTGAAAGAGTGATAGCATTGTATTTATTCGCAAGATTTTCGGCAGACTCTTGATGAAAATCTACAACAGAGTGGAGATTAGCGTTTTCATCACTGGCTATCGCGATAGCATGAACTGCTCCTATGCGACCGGCACCAATTAGACATATTTTCATAATTAACCTCTATTTTTTTAATACTGATAATTCTTTATTACCAGACATCATGGCTTGTAATTCTTGGAAATCAATTTCACCTGCTTTAGCCGTACCTAGAGTCTCACCTCGAGATAAAACCGTAAACTTATCCCCCACTGCCAAAGCATGGGAAACATTATGAGAAATAAAGATTACAGCAACACCTTTTTCTCGAACCCTTTCAATAGTTTTTAGCACATTTGAGGTTTGATAAACTCCCAGGGCTGAAGTTGGCTCATCAAGTATCAATATTTTGGCGCCAAAAAATACAGCACGTGCAATAGCAACAGTTTGCCTTTCGCCCCCAGACAGAGTCCCAATTGATTGAGTAGGGTCACGCAATTGAATTCCCATTTTGTCCATTTCAGTCATCAAAATTGAGTTGCATTTCTCAAAATCCATGATGGTGATTGGGCCCACTTTTTTTGTCAGCTCCCTGCCAAGCCAAAAATTACGAGATACAGACATTAAAGGAATTAAAGCTAAGTCTTGATAGACTGTAGCAATTCCAACATCAATTGCATCTCGAGGGTTATTAATTTCAGTCTCTTGTCCATTAATACTGATCTGTCCACTTGTTGGCTGATGAACGCCAGACATGATTTTAATAAATGTAGATTTTCCTGCTCCGTTATCACCCAATAAACAATGACATTCTCCAGCATTAATAGAGATTGAAACACCTTTGAGAGCATCTACATTTCCGAAGCTCTTATGGATATCTTTAAGCTCCATTAACGGTAAATCACTCATCATTTTGCCCCAGTAATTAATTTACGAACATGTGTATTAAGAATAACCGCTAACAATAGAAGAACGCCTAAGAACACTCTAAACAAAGAACTCTCTACTCCAATAAAAAATAAGCCTTGTTGAACTACTCCAAATATGACTGCTCCTAGTGCAGCTCCAATAACTGAACCGTAGCCGCCCGTTAATAAAGCGCCACCTATAACAACTGAAATAATCGCCTCAAACTCTTTTAGAATTCCTCTATCCGCTGAAGCTGAACCAAACTCAATAACCTGGGTAGTTGCAAATACAGTTGCACAAAAGGCTGTAAAGACAAACATCAATATTTTAACTCTGTTTACTGGGACACCTATATGACGTGCAGCTTGTGCATCACCGCCTGAGGCATAGATCCAGTTACCAAACCGAGTTTTTGTTAATAAAAAATGTGCAAAAATAACGAGTCCTATAGCCCAAACCATCATCATTGGGATACCCGATACAACTGGCTGACCAGCCTTTGTGCCAGCGACAAACGTTTGAATTATGCCTTGCTCAGCAAGCCAGTCAAATACGCCTGTAAATATCTTGCCACCAAAAACTGGTGCTAACCAATCATTTTCAGCGACCTCTGTAACTCCTCCAATAATGGTTTTTTTCGTACTTATAATTGCAATAAAGATTGTCATGCCTCGCAGGATATATAAAAATGCAAGACTCACAATAAAAGAAGGTAAATTTGTTTTGACTGTAATGTAGCCAATTAATGCACCTATAGACATCGAAACAACAAATGCTATAAGGATACTAAGCCATACTGGCCAACCCCAAACTACTGAGGTCACTGCTATGACAATTCCGGCAAAACCGATCATTGAGCCTACTGATAGATCAAATTCTCCAGCGATCATGAGAAGGCAAGCGCCAACAGCAATAATGATAAACTGTGAAGACACGATTCCCCAATTCATAGAGCCTTCTAATGAAAACATCCCCGTATCTCGGGCTACTAAAAAAAAGAATAGAAAAACTAATACAACTCCAACAATTGCACCTAAGTCAGGACGAAGTAATGCGACACTAAATTTGGAACGAATTAATGAAATTTTTTTTTCAATTGTAGACATGATTTGATCCTATTGGTTTATCCAAAATAGCTAAATTTGAACTTTAAACCTGATAAAGATAAAAAAAATGCTACCCACCAATTTAAGATTATGGTGGGTAGCACGTTAATAAACTAAATTAACTATTAACGGTAAACGCCTGCATATTTTTCAACTAAGCTAATATTACTCTTAGTGATAAATCCAGGGCCAGAGTTAATTGCACCAGAAGGCCATACACCATATCTTGACAAGTTAGTCAACATTACAACTGGAAGATATCCTTGTAAGTACGGCTGTTGATCAATAGCGAAAGAAATAACATCTGCTTTAACAGCAGCTGCAATCTCACCCGAAAGATCAAAAGTACCAAAATAAATATCGCCCGAACGACCCATATCATCTAAAGCTGAAAGCGTTGGATGAGCAGAAGTTGGACCTAAAGTAAGAATTGCATCTGTATCAGGATTTGATCTAAGATGAGCCATAACTTTATTTTTTATTTCTGTTGGATCTTGTCCAGAGTCGATCATTTGATTTCCAAGATCTACACCAAGAGCATCTGCATAGCCCTGGCAACGATCAACTGATACCGGGTTTGTGAAGAAGTGATTAACACATAAAAACTTTGTTGCTCCAGCAGCTTTTGCTCTCTTACCAGCACCAAAACCAGCATCATACTCAGGCTGACCAATGTGCGCTAATGCTCCTAGCATTTCAGATTGCTCACGAGTACCAGAGTTAATTGTTACAACTGGGATTCCTTTTGCTATAGCTGAAGTAATTGGTCCTTTTAGGACGTCATAATCAGCAATCGTAACAATAATACCATCAGGGTTGCTTGCAGCAGCCTGCTCAACGATACGTGCCATATCAGCAAGATCTCCTGTAGTTGGGTTACGATAATCAACATCGACACCCATTTGCTCACCAGCAATTTCAATTGCATTTTTAATTGTATTCCACCATGAATCAGAATCTGGTGCATGGCTAATTAGTACAAACTTTTCACCATCTGCCATCGCTGCCGTACTTCCCACAGTTGTTCCGAAAAGAACAAAAACTGAAAGAAATAGACTTGAGACATATTTATTAATTTTCAACATAATTTTGTATCTCCTTTCTATAAGTTTTTTTGAAGTCACGATTGACCACAATATTGAAGGATTTTTAGAACTTCAATATTTGGAGTATACATGAAGATATATATGTTTTCTAATATTTAGAAAATAGAACATATGTTATAATATCTTTTAAAATTAATCAGTTAGTGCCAAGCCAACCTAAAAGATATTCCAGTCTAACAATTAACAAAAATTAAAATTCAGTTCTTGGTATATTAATCCTAAATAATTCAATAATTTATATTATGTCTATAAACCATTTAAAACATATCATCAATGGCGAAAAAGTGTCAGGAACATCAGGGCGTATTTTTGATATTTATAATCCAGCTTCTGGAAAAATCATTAGGCAAATTGAAGGTGCCAGTTCAAAAGATGTTCAAAAGGCAATTGAAATATCTAATGCTGCATTTAAAGAATGGAGTAAGGTGCCGCCCTCTAAGCGCGCTCAAATTATGTTTAAGTATCGCGAGCTCATTATTAAGCATACGGATGAATTAGCTGAACTCATTTCACAAGAGCATGGCAAAACTTTTTCAGATGCCAAGGGAGAAGTTGGAAGGGGAATGGAAGTTGTTGAATATTGTACAGCCATTAATAATCATCTCAAATCTGACTTCAGCGCTGATGTATCAAATGGAATAGATAGTCATAATTTACGCCAGCCTATGGGTGTTTGTGCTGGGATAGTTCCTTTTAATTTTCCTGCAATGGTTCCAATGTGGATGTACCCTGTTGCGATAGCATGCGGAAACACGTTTGTTTTAAAACTCTCTGAGAAGGTGCCGTCATGTGGATTAAGGTTAACAGAACTGATGCATGAAGCGGGCCTCCCAAATGGCGTTTTAAATACTGTTGTTGGAGATAAAGAAGCAGTAGATGAGATACTTCATAATTCATTAGTACGGGCAGTGAGTTTTGTAGGCTCGACCAATGTTGGTGAATATATATATCATGAGGGCTCAAATAATAACAAACGAGTTCAAGCTCTTTGTGGCGCAAAAAATCATATGATTGTAATGCCAGATGCTGATCTAGAACAAAGCAGCGATGCTATTATTGGTGCAGCATTTGGTTCGGCAGGTGAACGCTGTATGGCGATTTCAGTTGTTGTAGCAGTTGGTGATGAAACTGCTGATCGATTAATAGAATCACTAATACCAAAAATTAATTCTTTAAAAATCGGCTCTTACAATGATCCCGAGGTTGAAATGGGACCAGTAATCTCTAAAGCTAGTCAAGAAAAAATTGTTTCTTATATTGAGTCTGGCATAAAGCAGGGTGCTGATTTAAAAGTTGATGGCAGATCTGAAACTGAAAAAGAAGGCTTTTTTATTGGTGGTTGTCTTTTTGACAATGTAACTTCAGACATGTCAATTTATACTGATGAAATTTTTGGCCCTGTTCTCTCTGTTGTTAGAGTTTCAACTTATGACGAAGCTCTTAAACTAGTTAATGATCATGAGTATGGCAACGGTACTGCTATCTTTACTAGGGATGGTGATACTGCTCGTCACTTTACATCAAATGTTCAAGTAGGAATGGTTGGCGTTAATATTCCAATACCTGTTCCTGTTGCAATGCATAGTTTTGGTGGTTGGAAAAGATCACTTTTTGGAGGCTCTTCAATTCACGGTATGGAAGGTATTCGATTCTACACTCAACTTAAAACCATCACTTCAAGGTGGCCTTCTGGAATCAGAAAAGGCGCACAATTTCACTTTGAAAGTGGTAAGGATGTCTAATTAATAGTTGAAAATTTGCCTTCGTATAGGCGCTTTAACCTCGCAGTAAAAAAATGATTGACAGTGCTTTGATTTAGTATCAAAATGTGATTAATAGTTCAACCCGAATCACACTCATGACTAGAAGAAAATCAGGTGGAAGAGAGGCAAGAATTGCACTAAGAAGTGCGCCACTAGCAGAAGAAAAAAAGCCTGTTTTACCGGGTGAGATTGGTGGAAGATATAAACCCCTTAGTGACAAACAAGTTATTGATATTGAAGCTAATATTTTTCGAATTCTAGAAGAAATTGGATTTGGTGATGCCACTCCCCACTGTATTGAAACTTGCGTTGCTTTTGGTGCTATTCTTGGAGATGATGGTAGATTAAGAATGCCAAAAGAAGTGGTTGAAAAAGCTATGAACCTTTCACAGCGAAATCTCACTCTTCATGGGCAATCCCCAAAACATGATTTAGATTTAAGTGGCTCAAGAGTTCACTTCTCAACTGCTGGCGCTGCAGTTCTTATTGCTGACCCTGAGAATAACGAGTATCGAGAATCTGAAAGTCAAGATCTATATGATATGGCTAGAATTGCAGATCAGTGTGAGCATATTCATATGTTTCAACGAACTTGTGTTTTGAGAGACATTGCTAGTCCTCGTGAGATGGATCAAAACTCAGTTTATTGTGTGGCAATGGGAACTGAGAAGCATTTAGGCGCAAGCTTTACAGAAGCTCAGCACGTAACTGATGCTCTTGAAATGCTTCATATTATTGCTGGAAGTGAAGAAAAATGGCGTGAAAGGCCGTTTTTAAGCATGAGTAATTGCCATGTAGTGCCTCCAATGAAATTTGCAGAAGAGTCTTTAGAATGTGTTCGTGTTGGCGTTGAAGGTGGCATGCCAATATTACTTCTATCGGCAGGTCAAGCTGGAGCAACTGCGCCTCCTCTTCTTCCTGGTGTTGTGTCCCAGGCTTGGGCTGAATGTCTTGGCGGACTGGTATATGTGAATGCTATCAAACCAGGTGCACCGGCAATTCTTGGAACTTGGCCTTTTGTGTCTGACTTAAGAACTGGGTCAATGTGTGGAGGCTCTCCAGAACAAGGATTAATTTCAGCAGCTTGTGCGCAGATGGGCAACTTTTTAAATCTACCAACTGGAACGCCTGCAGGAATGACAGACTCTAAATTCCCAGATTTTCAAGCGGGGTCAGAAAGAGCATCTACTCATGCAGTCACAGCAATTGCTGGCGCTAATATAATTTATGAATCTGCTGGAATGTATGCAAGTCTTTTAGGAACGTGTCCTGAAAGTTTACTGATGGATAATGATTTATTGGGCGCGTCAATGAGAATGACTAAAGGGTTCAGCGATGATAGTGAAGAGTCTCTTTGTTTTGAAACGATTAAAGATGTTTGTTTGAATGATAAAGCTCACTATCTTGGATCAGATTTAACAATTAGCGTTATGCAAAGTGAGTATATATTTCCTGATTTAAGTGATAGGGACAGTCCAAATGATTGGGCTGATATGGGCAAACCTGTGCTACTAGAAAAAGCAATCAAACAAAAAAAAGAAATACTATCGGAACATTTTCCAAGTCATATTAGTGATGAAGTTGATCAAAAATTACGCGAAAAGTTTAATATTAAATTAAGCAGAAAAGATATTGGCCGTAAACCTCTTAAAAAATAGACAATAAATATGAAATCACATGCTCAAGTAGTAATAATTGGTGGTGGGTCTCTTGGGGTTAACCTTATGTATCATCTTACTCAAGAAGGCTGGACTGATGTTATCCTAATAGAAAAAGGCGAACTCACAAGTGGCTCGACTTGGCATGCTGCAGGTCTTTGCCCAAACTTTAATGGCAACCATACTCTATCGAGCATTCATGAGTACACAATAAAACTTTATGATGAAATTCTTCCTAAAAAAACTGGGTTAGATTCATCATTTCATAAAACTGGCTCACTAAGGGTTGGATATGACAAGGTTGAAGAGCAGTGGTTTAATAATATTTTGAGTAAGGCAAATCATATTGGCTGTGAAATGCATTTTGTTTCGAAAGAAGAGGCCTCAATCATCAATCCATTAATGAATTTTGATAAAGCCAGAAGTATTTTATATACACCCAATGATGGCCATGTAGATCCGACAACGGTAGTCACTCAATTAGCACAACTTGGGAAAAAAGCAGGCGCTGAAGTTAGTAACTTTAATCGAGTGATTGATATCAATATCCTTCCAAGCGGTGAGTATGAAGTTGTTACTGAGTTAGGAAAAATTATTGCTCAACATGTAGTTAATGCTGGTGGTTGCTTCTCACCACAGGTTGGAGCCATGGTTGGCTCTTATGTGCCGCTGGTTAACTTACAGCATCAGTATTTAATTACTGATAACCATCCTGATATTGCAGCTCTCTCTAAGGAATTGCCCGTAACTCGAGACTCTATTGCAGCTTCCTATATTAGGCAAGAAGGAAGTGGTTTTTTAATTGGTCCTTACGAAACAAGAGGTTCTAAACCATGGGCACTTGATGGTGTAGATTGGTCATTTGATAGGGAACTCTTTGAGGGTGATCTTGAAAGATTAATGCCTTGGTTAGAACGATGCATGGATATTTTTCCATTATTTAAAGAAGTTGGAATTAGCACAGTAATTAATGGATTAATAACCCACACTCCTGATGATAATTTACTTGTTGGCCCTGCAAAAGGGTTGAAAAATTTTTGGAATCTTTGTGGCGCAAGTATTGGAATTGCACAGGGCGGTATTGGTAAATACCTAGCTCAGTGGATGGTTCATGGTCAGACTGAACTCAATATGGCTTCGCTTGATAGTCGTCGCTTTGACAAATGGGCTGATAAAACATACTGCACTACGCGTGCTATTGAGTCGTATGAAAGAATGTATTCATTCGCCTCTCCAAATGAAAATCGACCTCATGGACGGCCTATAAGAGTAAGCGCTTTGCACACTTTATTGAGTCAAAAGGGAGCCATACATACTGTCAATACTGGCTATGAAAAGCCTTCTTGGTTCACAACTGATGAAATAAGAAATGAAACTTTAACGTGGGCCCATAGTGAAGCTCATGAAGCAGTATTACAAGAGTGTAGTGCTGTTCAAAATGCTTGCGGAATAACTGATATTAGTGGAACTGCAAAATTTCGAATTACCGGCAAGGATGCTTTTAAATTTTTAGATAATTTATCCTGCAATAAATTACCTTCAAAAGATGGCAGAATTGGATTAACCCTTTTTCATGCACCAAAGGGTGGAATAAGGGCAGAGCAAACAGTGAGCCGTATTAATAAAGACGAGTTTCTTCTAATGGGCGCTATAGGTTCTGAAGTTAAAGACTACCAATGGCTGGAGTGGCACTCAGATGACTTTGATATCACAATAGAAAATTTAACTGAGGAATGGGGTGGGCTTCTCTTGACTGGTCCTGAAGCAAGAAATATTTTAGGTCAATGTACTCAAGAAGATCTCAGCAACACTGGATTTTCTTGGCTAAGCTGTAAAACAATTAAGATTGATTCTGCAAATGTCTTTGCAATGAGAGTTTCCTATGCTGGTGAATTAGGGTGGGAACTTCATATGCCAAGCTGGCAAGTCATTTCTATTTATGAATCTTTAATGGAAATGGGTGATTTCTATGGATTAAAAGATTTTGGCGGGCAGGCCTTTAATAGCATGCGCTTAGAAAAAATGTACAGAGCATATGGCGCAGAATTCACTGAAGAAATTTCAGCCTTAGAAGCTGGCATGGATCGATTTCTTGACCTAAGTCGTGAATTCATTGGCTGTGAAAATATACGCCAAAGAAAGATTGGTGGGATTAAGACCAAGTTAGCTTACCTCATATTTGATGATGATATTCCAGCCGAGTGTTTTGGAAATGAAGCAGTTTTTAATGGCGATAAACTTAGTGGAATTATAACTAGTGGCGCTTATGGATTTAGAGTAGGCCATAGTGTCGCCTTTGCTTATTTAGAGCCAAACCTCTGTGAAGAGGGAGTTAAGCTTAGTGTTGAAACCTCTCTAGGCAGTCGCAGTTGTCATGTCTCAATCAGTGCAGCCTATGATGACAGCAATGAAAAACTTCGTTCATAAATTCATAACTCGATTAAAATGCCTTTGAAATTACTGATGAAACAACAAGCCAACCAATGAGCATGAGTGAGCAAAACAAACTAAGGCAGATTAAAAGTCCATGCGTGAGTATTTGTAAATACAATGAAAATAATTTTTGTGTTGGCTGCAATCGTCACATGAATGAAATATTTGATTGGTTTGACTTTACAGATGAAATGCGCACTGCAATTATGAAGGATTTATTGACTCGTGATATTAGCGCAACTCCTGAGTAAAAAATAGTTAGAAATAAAAAAGGCTAAAACCAACACCAATCATTATTCCTCCAAAAATCCTATTCACCCTCAAGGCAATTTTTTGACTACTTATTAGTTGCCTTAATTTTTTTCCTAGAACACCAATAAATACCAAACCAAGCAACAGTGAAATGGCAACAGTGGCTACGATTTTCAATCCATAAGTTAAACTTACTTGATTAAGATCAATCAGAGAAGGAAGGACTGATAAATAGAAAATCATTACCTTTGGATTAGTTCCAGCCAAGAGGAAACCAGTCAGTAATTCTTTCAAATGGGATTGGGCTGAAACTTCATTATTCATACTGAATTTTCCAGCCGTCCATTGAGAATAGCCCAAATAAAATAAATAACAGGCTCCAAAATATTGGACCGCGTTTGTAACAGGTGTAATCAAATCGGCTAGAGCATTTAAAGAAAAAATAACAATGGTTAAATATGACAAATCACCAAGCGTCATTCCAACTGAAAAAAATATTGCTGAGACTAGCCCTCTCGAAGTAGAAATAGAAAGAAGCGCCAGAGTTCCGGGACCAGGGGTTACTGCAAAAACAAAAAGAGTAAAACCAAGGACTAAAAAAGTATTTATTTCCATAATCCGCTACCTAGACGGCAAGAAAGCTTTCAGCTTCAAATCAATTAAAACAAATAAGGCAGATACAGCCAAAATAATTCCTATAATATTTTTTAAGTTTAGTTCTTCTTGAAAAAAAATTGCCCCAAAAGCAATTGCAAAAAATGGTGACAGTAAACTAAACACCGAGGTTTTTTTAGACCCTATAACCCTTATTCCAGTATAGTAAACTGCGGTAATAGCAGTACCAGCTACAACTGAAACAAAAAGAATGTTAATCCAGAAAATATAATCCATATCCATTAAAGTTACGAGAAGACTTGTATCATAAGAATAAACCCAATCGATCATAAAACCAAATAGGCTTATATAAAAGTTAAAAGCCAATACATGCATATTTTTCATATAGGCCCCAACAATAGTTACAGCTGCATAAGCCAAAGCTGCCAAAACAAAATAGAGATTGCCTCCACTGATTAATAGTGCCAAGTTAGATTGATCAAAATTCATCATCAAAAGAACACCAATTGTGCCCACCAGTAATGCGGCCCAGTCCTTAATAAGTGGCTTAGATTTCTTTGAAAAAATCATAAAGATATAGACAAATATTGGAATCAAAACAGTAACTAATGCAGCCCCTAAGCCCGCAGCGCCCCGTTGCATTCCCATAAAATAAAACCGATAGTTACTAATCATAAAGATTGCAATAACGAGTGATAAAACAAGATTAAACAAACTAATTTTGATAGGTATTTTCATCCATATCAAAAGTGGGATAGTTGAAAGAACAGATAAAAAGAACCTGTAGACGACAATCTCATCTGCACCGATATAAAAGGAAAGATATTTTGCTGAGATACCTGACAATGCCCACACAAATGGAACAAGAATCATAATAAATGTCATATTTTTTTCAGATTGAAACATTATTTTCCCAAGTCATATTAGTAGAGGCCTACAAAACAGCCAACCAAAATCATCGTAATACCGGTAACCTCATTCACGCGTTTGATAATCGCTGGATTTTCAATATGTTTTCTTAATCGAAGCCCTAGGATGTTTGCTAGAGTGAGTACGAAGAATACTGTAATACCAATAACTGTAACTACTTTAATTTCAGTTGCAACTGTCAAATTATTTAAATCTATAAAGATTGGTAGAAAAGATAAATAAAAAATAATAGTCTTAGGGTTAGTAACCCCAACAATTAATCCTGCTACTAAAAGCTTTAGTGTTGAACTTTTTTTACTTGTTTGTTCGAAGCTAATACCTCTTGACCTATACTGCTGATAGCCAATATATATCAAATATGAAGAACCTAAAATTTTAACGTACAGCATGCTATCACTAATTAGGCCTGCTATGACATTGAGTGCTAGCATTGCAAGTGCGACATAAATGATATCACCAACAGTATGTCCAATTGAAAGCCACATAGCAGGAATAGGGCCATATCTTGTAGAAATTGCGAGCACTGCAAATAGGCCAGGCCCTGGAGAAATTGCATAAACAAATGTAGCAAACGTTAGAGAAAGCAGGGTAAGTAAATCCATTGCAAGATTATAAACATTGCATCTGCTATAATTATCATTAAATTTTGAACGACCATTAAGCGTATTAAATGAACTTAAACTATCTTGATTTTGAACAACCAATAGCTGAACTTGAAGAAAAAATTGATGCCCTAGAGAGCATTAAAGATGATGCTGATATTGCTAAAGAAATGGAGTCACTTAAAGCAAAAAGTGAACTGTTAACAAAGAAAATTTTTTCATCACTAACTGATTGGCAAGTGTCTCAGCTAGCAAGGCATCCTCAAAGGCTTTACACTTTGGACTATATTGACAAAATCTTTGATGAGTTCACTGAGCTTTGTGGAGATCGAGCTTATGCAAATGATCATTCATTAATTGGTGGAATTGCAAAAATTGATGACCTCACATTTATGTTTATTGGGCAGCAAAAAGGCCGCTCAACAAAAGAAAAGATTTTTCATAACTTCGGCATGACAAGGCCTGAAGGTTATCGCAAAGCCCTTAGACTAATGAAGATGGCTGAAAAGTTCTCACTTCCAGTAATTACTTTTATAGACACCCCTGGAGCTTATCCTGGAATTGGTGCTGAAGAGCGGGGACAAAGTGAAGCGATTGCTAGAAACTTATTCGAAATGTCTACCTTAAAAACACCAATCTTATCTGTGGTGATCGGTGAAGGTGGCTCAGGCGGTGCGCTTGCAATTGGTCTTTGTGATACTATGATGATGTTTGAATACAGCATTTATTCTGTTATCTCTCCAGAAGGTTGTGCCTCAATACTTTATAAAGACGCCTCTAAAGCACCAATTGCCGCAGAGTCACTTAAACTAACAAGTAAGCATTTAAAAAAACATAAATTAATTGAAAAAGTAATACCTGAACCTCTTGGTGGAATTCATAGAGACCCTGAAAAGGCTTCTGTATTTCTCAAAAAAGCCCTGATTAAAGAGCTAACTAATCTAATTGACTTGCCTATTGATAAACTTATTGAAAATAGACATGAAAAACTACTAGGCTTTGGAAGATTTAGCGAATAAAGACGGATACTTAACTGGCAAGAAAATTGTCGTTGCCTTGAGTGGTGGTATTGACTCAGTTGTTCTTCTCCACTTTTTAAATAAACATTATCCTGGTAACGTTCGAGCTGTTCATATAAACCACAACCTTTCTAAATACAGCGACGAATGGTGCGCTTTTTGTGAAAGAATATGTAATTCAGCCAAAATCGAGTTTAAATATATAAGTATAAATATTAAAAATTCTTCAAATATCGAAGAAAATGCACGTAAAAAACGCTATCTTTCATTAAAATCTGAATTAAGAGTGGGTGAGATTCTTTGTACCGCTCATCACCAAGAGGACCAGGCGGAAACTTTTTTACTTCAATTGTTTAGAGGAAGTGGAGTTGCTGGCCTTGCCTCAATGCCAAAAATAAAAAGTATCGGTGACTCAGAACTTTATCGTCCATTTCTGAGTATTTCAAAACAAAAAATCGTAGACTATGCTTCAAAAAACCATCTCAAATGGATAGAGGATGATAGCAACCTAGATACTAATTTTAAAAGAAACCTATTAAGAATTGAATTTCTACCAAAACTATCAAGCGCATTTAATGGACTTATTAAGAATGTTTCAAGGAGTGCAGCGCATCAGGCAGAAGCATTAAGGCTGATGCAAGACTTGGCTGAACTTGATATTAAAAATTTTGAATTACTGGTCAATAATAAAATTCAAGTTAGCTCATTAATTCAACTGCCAAAACGAAGAATAGTTAACGTGCTTCGTTATTATATTGCCAATCTAGGCTTTCTATTGCCTTCTAATAAAGTTCTAAATGAGCTTATCTCTTCATTGAGTGCAAAAACTGATGCTAATGTAATCTTAAGATGGCACCACTATGAAGTTAGGCGATACAATGGTGAGTTGTATTTTTTTGATGAGCATATTGAGTCTTCAAACTTACCATGCCCCTATTACGAATCATTAAAAAACCTTCCTAATTTTGAAATCCGTTTTCGTTTAGAAGGTCATCGAATAAAAGTTAAAGGAAAAGGTCATTCACAGTCCCTTAAAAAAGTACTCCAGGAATCAAACATTCCTCCATGGGAAAGAGATAAATTAAGAATGTATTATGTAGATGGCTCTTTACGAGCCATGGAAACGCTTGGTGAAATTACTGAAGCTTAAATACTATTAACCAAACTAATTATTGTTAAAATCCTGACTTAAGGCGTCTTGTGATTCCGAATTCAAAATAATTTCATAATCATAATGGGGGTGGGAAACGCCAACCTTGACTGGCACTCCTGAGCTAAACTCTTTAACCATGCCTGGATCAAATTCAAAACGCATGAAGTGAACAGCTGAGGTCTTAACCTCTGTCTCTCTATCCATATCCTCATTACATATAGCAAATACTTTGTCATGATTTCCAACTTGAAAATAGATGCTTCTTTCAACGCCAATTAATTTAGATAATGCAACCGTTCGCTCCTCAACATTAGTATATTCAATCATCATAGTAGCCTTCAAGTTTGAGCCTTCAGGTACCAGTGAGTTATATACATCGAGCTCTTCTTGAATACCGTCAGCCTCAAAAATTTTCTCTATACGAAGCATCTCTTGGATCTGAAACTGGACTGTTTTCTTGTTTTCAAACAACATCCTTACATGCTCTCCAAGATTAACCTCTCTGAGCTTTTTTATTTGAATAGTATCTGAACGAATAGCTGAACGTTTTTCTGCGTATTCTTCAAGAGAGAATAAGTCTTGTCTTGTTAGCATTTAATTAACCTCATTTTTATTATAAACCATAAGCCATTTTCACCAAACTAATTGGATGAATGGATTCTATATCTTGCGTAGCAATATGCGCAACATGGTTGCCAGCCATAACGCAGTCACTAACGACCAAATCGGTTGTGTCAGTTATTTTTTTTGCAACTGGCATTCCAATTTGTACAGAGTAAGTATGCGTATCTTTTCTGACTCCATATGTACCATCATGTCCAGAACATCTTTCCGCAATATTTAAATCTAAATCTGGAATTAAGCCCAGAATTCTTTTAGTATGTGAGCCAATGTTTTGCACTCTTTGATGACAAGCAATTTGATAAAGTACTTCTTTATCAATTGGCTTAAAATTACCATCAAACTGATTACTTTCTTTTAAAAATGATAGATATTCGAAGGGGTCATAAAATGCTTTAGATATTGCCATAATATCTTCATTTTCAGAAATTATCATTGGCAATTCATTTTTAAACATTAAGACACATGAAGGTATTGGCGCAATTAATTTATAACCATCATTAACTAACTTTATAAGTGGTGTTATATTTTCATTCGCATACTTAACCACAGCTTCAAGATCGCCAAGTTCCATCTTGGGCATACCACAACACTGAGTTTTTTTAATGAGTTTTACTTCTACACCGTTATGCCTTAGGACATCGACTAAATCAATTACAGTTTGAGGATCATTATATTCACCATAACAAGTACCAAAAATTGCTACCTTGAATTTACTTGTAGAATTATCTTCTACAAAAATTTTGGAAAGTTTTTTGGTATGGTATTTTGGAACAACAGCATTAACGTGAACACCTAAAACTTTTTCGGTTACCTTTCTCATTGTTTTGTTGCTATTAGACCAATTAACAATTGGCGAGATTACTGGCATAGATGCAACAGAACCTACTTTTTGTGGTGAGGTTAAGATCTTATGAGATAGTTTTGTTTCGCCTTTTTTAAATTGAATTGCTTTTGCGCGAAGCATTAGATGTGGGAAATCAACATTGAAGTCATGCGGCGGAACATAAGGGCATTTTGCCACGAAACATAAATCACATAAATAGCATTGGTCAACCACTTTCTTATAGTCTGCTTTATCAACGCCATCAACCTCAAATGTTTGAGACTCATCAATCAAGTCAAAGAGTGTTGGAAAAGACTTGCAAAGGCTCACACAACGTCTACAACCATGACAGATATCAAATACTCTTTCTAATTCTGTATTGAGAGAATCTTCATTATAAAAATCTTCATCTTTCCAATTTAGAGGGTGGCGAGTTGGTGCCTCTAAATTACCTTCTTTAAATTTAGACATATATACCTAGGATTTGTTGCCATAAGCTAAGCCTATGGCAACGAAGTTTTTATAAGCTATCTAGTGCTTTTTGGTAACGATTTGCATGAGAACGTTCAGCTTTAGCTAAAGTTTCAAACCATTCAGCAATTTCATCAAAACCCTCATCTCTTGCTGTTTTGGCCATACCTGGATACATATCAGTGTATTCATGAGTTTCTCCATGAACAGCACTTTCAAGCATCTCTTTTACTTCTTTAGCAGGCATATCTGTCCCTGGATCACCAACACCACCTTCAATGAGATGCTCCATATGACCATGAGCATGGCCAGTTTCACCTTCAGCAGTTGATCTAAATAACGCAGCCATATCTGGCTCACCAAGAACATCACATTGGTTTGCAAAATATAAGTAGCGTCTATTTGCCTGAGACTCTCCAGCAAATGCATCCTTTAAACTTTGTTCTGTTTTACTTCCGCTTAATGACATAACTTCCTCCGATTGGTTAAACGAGCCATCATCATACCAGTACTTTATATATAAATAAATTGAATAAATGTGTATATAATATCCGTAAAAAACGAATATAAAAAATGACACCTTCACTAAAAAACTTACAGTATTTAGTTGCACTAAAAAAAACTAATCACTTTTCCAAAGCTGCAAATGATTGCTTTGTTAGCGCTTCGACATTCAGCGCAGGAATATCAAAACTTGAAAGCGACTTAGGAGTTCTGCTTGTTGAGAGAGACAATAAAAACGTTCACTTTACAGCAACTGGGAGTCGAGTTGTAAAACAAGCTCTATTAGTGATGGCTGAGATTAATGTCTTATTAAGTACTGCAAAGTTAGATTTTTTTGATTCTGAAGTTAC
Organism: Candidatus Pseudothioglobus sp. Uisw_016; assembly: GCF_048087635.1. Classification (GTDB taxonomy): domain Bacteria; phylum Pseudomonadota; class Gammaproteobacteria; order PS1; family Pseudothioglobaceae; genus Pseudothioglobus. Next base: position 1,585,782 of record NZ_CP159806.1, read on the forward strand.
CATTGGAGTAATACCTACGATTTCTACCTATATTCTGCCAAATTTCTTATCGAACTTAAGCAAGCTTTATCCAAAACTTAAGGTTTCTTTTAAGGAAGATACAAGTGAAAATTTACTTATGCAACTAGAGCAAGCTAAGATTGACTTTGCCATATTTGCTTTTCCATATGAATTGCCCAACTTTATTGAAAGCTTTCAAGTCTTTTCTGACCCAATTTATTTTATTCAACATAAAAAACGCAAATCTAAAGTAATTGATAATGGGTCACTGCTAATGCTCGAACAGGGTCACTGCTTGAGGTCACATATATTGCAAAATAATAAAATTTCAAATCAACATATTTCTGGCTTTTCTTGTACCAGTATTCCAACACTTGTTGCTATGGTCGATACAGATATTGGCGTGAGTTTTCTACCCAAAATGGCAATCGATTTTGGCATACTTAAGCATTATCCCAATATATCCATTGACATGAATTCAACCAAGGCAAAACGAGATATTGGAGTTATCTATAGAAAAAATAATCAGCAAGAAGAAGGCATCAAAAAACTCGCAGGGCTTTTAATCAATTCTTAGTTTTGCCTAATGGTAAGGGTTACTAATCCCCAGAGTCTTTAAAAAATCAATTTCAATAGACTCCATTTTATTAGCAGATTCAAGATCTGTATGGTCATGCCCTACCAAGTGAAGAATTCCATGTATCGCCATATGAGTCAAATGATCTGAAAACGTTTTATCTCCAACTAGCGCCTCTTCTCTTACCACATCAGCACAAATAACAACATCACCTAATATTGGTTCTCCAATTTCCTCAGGAATATCGCTTTGAAAAGATAGCACATTAGTTACTTGGTTTTTAGCTCGGTACTCTTTATTAAGAACTTGAATCTCAACAGGTGAAACTATGCGAATGAGCAATTCACTTTCTTTAATCCCTGCTTCACTCATAAATTTTTGGCAAACTAACCCAAGCTTGTCTTCATCTATATTTATATCGTTAATGATGTTTTGAATAACTACCATGGCTAATTTATATTGCTAAAATACTTATTTTATCCCTAAAACATTTTACTTTGAGTCAAATCATAGAAGTTGCCATTCCAGTGCCCTTACACAATACATTTGATTACATTTGTAATCAAGAAGTAAGCGTAGGAGTCAGAGTTAAAGTTCCATTTGGTCCAAAAAAAGTTATAGGAATTGTACTTTCTCTAAAAGATAAAAGTGAGTTTGGTAAACTTCGGGCTATCGAAGAAGTAATTGATACTGAAGCATTATTATCCAAAGAAATTCTTGATTTTTTATTCTGGTCAGCCAACTACTACCATCATCCAGTTGGTGAAGTTCTTGCTAATGCCCTTCCAAAAAACCTGAGACTTGGAAAGCCTGCAATTATTAAGAAACCAACTGAAATAAATAATGCAGTCACACCGAGATCCTTCAAACCAACATCTGAACAACAAAATGCAGTTAATGAAGTTCTTAAATATGAAAATAGCTTCCATGGATTCCTACTTCAAGGAGTCACAGGAAGCGGAAAAACTGAGGTTTATCTCAATCTTACTGAAAAACTTATAAAGGATGGGAAGCAAGTTCTTGTTCTAGTCCCTGAAATTGGATTAACACCTCAAATGATCGCGCGCTTTGAAGAAAGAATAAATGAAAGAGTTGTTGCTGTTCACTCACAACTTAATGAAACCCAAAAACAAGATGCCTATCTATTGGCTAAAAATGGAGAAGCAAAAGTTATCTTAGGCACTCGCTCTGCTATCTTTACTCCAATCCCTAAACTTGGATTAGTTATCGTGGATGAGGAGCATGATGGCTCCTTTAAACAGCAATCGAGCTTCCGCTATTCTGCTCGAGATCTAAGCTTTATGCGCGCCAAATTTGAAAATATTCCTCTGATTTTAGGAACTGCAACACCCTCGCTTGAGACCTTAAAAAATGTTGCTGACAAAAAACTGACGCGACTTACTTTGACCACTCGCCCTGGTGAAGCAATTATGCCAATTGTTAACTTAATTGATATGAGGAGCCAGCCTTCAGAAGCCCTATCAATACCTCTAGTTTCTAAAATAAAAAAATACTTAGAAGACGATAAACAGGTCATGCTCTTTATTAATCGTCGGGGCTATGCGCCAGTTTACTATTGCACTGAATGCGACTGGCAATCTGAATGTACCAATTGTGACTCAAAGCTTGTCTACCATCGCAATATTAATCGACTTAAATGTCATCATTGTGGTCTCGAAAAGTCACCAGAATCCTCTTGCCCCTCTTGCAATAGTCAAAGCCTGAAAATACTAGGTTATGGAACAGAAAGGTTGGAAGAAAATCTTGAGTCATATTTTCCCAATTCTGATGTAATTAGAATTGATAGAGACACAACAAGAAAGAAAAAAGCATTTACGTTGCATTTAGAAAAAATAAACTCTGGGAAGCCTTGCATTATTGTTGGCACTCAAATGTTAGCAAAAGGACATGACTTCTCTAATTTAGCATTTGTTGGTATTTTAGATGTAGATGTTGGCCTCATGTCGCTAGACTATCGAGCGACAGAGCAATTAGCACAATTACTTATTCAAGTTTCAGGAAGGTGTGGAAGAGGAGAATATAGAGGAGAAGTTAATATTCAAACTCGCTACCCCCATCATCCTATTTTTAAGTTTGTAAGAGATTCACAATATATTGAGTACGCAAAAACCTTGTTACTAGAGCGAGAGGAGGCACAACTCCCTCCATATGCTCATCAAGCACTAATTTGCGCAAATTCTAAAAATAAAAATGAAGCTGAAAAATTTTTAACTGAAGTGGCTCAATTAATTAATAATATTGATATAGAATCAATCGAAATTTGGGGACCTGTACCTGGGGTTATTGAGAAGAAGTCAAATTATTACTATTTCAATTTATATTTACAATCTAAAGATAGAGTTCAGCTTCATAGGTTAATTAAAACCTTTTATAAGCATATTGAGACAATCAAGGTGAGCTCATCAGTTCGCTGGTTTATTGATATTGATCCAATTGAATAGTCAATATAACTTTTTCCTAAAGGCTTTCAGCCACATCTTTCATTGCATCAGTAATTTGAAGTAACTCTTGATCAGTTATTATAAAAGGTGGCATCGTGTAGAGTAGTTTGCCATAAGGTCTAAGCCAAATTCCACAGTCAATTAACTGCTCTTGGGTTCTCTTCATATCAAGAGGCTCTTTAAACTCTACAACGCCTATTGCCCCAATGACTCTAACGTCAAATATAGATTTATGTTTCTTTAAAGCTAGTAATTGAGATGAAAGAATGTCTTGAATCTCTGAGATTCTTTTTTTCCAGTTGCTACTAAGAAGTAAATCAATACTAGCATTCGCCGCTGAACAGGATAAAGGATTTGCCATAAAAGTAGGCCCATGCATTAATACTCCAACTGTAGTAGAGACTTTTTCGGAAGTTATTGCGGCTGCCATAGTCATATAACCACCCGTTAAAGCCTTACCTATACAAAGAATATCAGGAGAAATATTTGCATGATTGCAACCAAAGAGTTCTCCTGTTCGGCCAAAACCTGTCGCTATTTCATCTACAATCAATAAGACCTCATAATCATCACATAAAGACCTAACGCCTTTGAGATAATCAGCATCATAAATATTCATTCCACCAGCCCCTTGAACAATAGGCTCAAGAATAATTGCTGCAATATTATTATGACTTTCTTTAAGTCTTGACTCTAAATCTAGAAGAGCTTCAGCACTTTTCCCTGACTTGGGCTGAGTTACAAAGTAATGTTTTGGAAGTACACCACTAAACAAATGGTGCATGCCATTATTTGGGTCACACACACTCATCGCTCCAAAAGTATCTCCATGGTAACCACCTCTAGGGGTTACAAAATGTGACTTTTCTTTTTTTCCTTTATTTTGCCAATACTGCAAAGCCATCTTAAGAGAAACTTCTACAGAAACAGAGCCAGAGTCAGCAAAAAAAACTTTATCAAGCCCTTGAGGAGTTATTTTTATGAGTTTTTCACATAAGTCAATAGCAGGTTGGTGAGTAAGCCCTCCAAACATTACGTGCGATACAGCATCAATCTGCGCCTTCATTGCCCTATTTATGAAAGGATTATTGTAACCATGAATCATTGACCACCAGCTACTCATTCCATCAATAACACGAGTTCCATTTTTAAAGTTTAAATAAACCCCATCTGCAGTATCAACAAGATAAGTAGGCACCTTATTTGGTATCGTAGCGTAAGGATGCCAAATATGATTATCATCAATACTCATTAAAGGCACTCTCTTAACTGCGTCATAGAGTCGATTACAAGATCAGGGTTTTCATCTAATATATTATTACCATGATTGTAGCCATATGACATACAAATTATATCAAATCCAGCTGCTCTAGCAGCCTTTACATCACTTACAGAGTCTCCCAACATAAGGCATTCTTTTGGATCTATATTAAAAAAACTAGCGCCATGAATAAGCGGCAAAGGGTCTGGTTTTTTCTTTTTCAGAGTATCACCAGAAATGACTATCTTAAAGTAATCATAGATATTTAATGATTTTAGTAATGGGTGCGTAAACTGCTCTGCTTTATTAGTAACGCAGCCTAAAAGATAATTCTTAGATTGTAAATAATCTAATCCCTCTTTAACCCCATCATATAAGCTTGACCTTATTGCTGAATTTTCAGCATACAGTTCTAAAAAAATTGGATACGCGGTGTCGAATACTTCTCGACTTGGCTTGAGATCCAAATCTCCAGTCAAAGCTCGCTCTACTAATCTAGGAACACCATTTCCAACCCAATGTCTAACTCTTGACTCTCCTCTTGTTGGCATACCAAGCTGAATCATCATCTCATCAACACAGTAGGCAAGGTCAGGGACACTATCAACTAGAGTTCCATCAACATCAATCAATATTAATTTTGGCTGAAATTTTTTCATTAATGTTCTTTATTTATTGCAAGTTTGGTAGAATTGAGTTAAGCATTTATAACTAATATATTTTATATGGAAAACAAAACAGTCATTGGATTTATTGGAGCTGGAAATATGGCGTATGCACTGATTAAAGGGCTCCTCAGTAATGGCTTTGATGCTAAAAATATAAATGTAAGCGACTCTAATGATGAGCTTCTTATCAATCGTCAATCTGAACTTAAAATTACAACATATTCTGATAATAACTCTTTACTAGATAATAGTGATATTGTTGTTTTTGCAGTAAAGCCTCAAGTACTCTCGATAGTTTGCCTTCAATTAAAAAATAAAGTTAAACCAAACCACCTTTTTGTCTCTATTGTAGCCGGAATTCGAGGTAATGATATTAATCGTTGGTTAGGGGGTAATTTTGCCCTCGTAAGAACAATGCCTAATACACCTGCACTATTTCAAAGTGGCGTTACAGGTCTTTTTGCAAATGATTTAGTCAGCAATCAACAAAAAGAATTAGTAACTTCAATCTTATCGTCTGTGGGCCAATGTTTCTGGGTAGATGATGAGAAATTAATAGATGCAATTACTGCCATATCTGGAAGTGGGCCGGCTTATTTTTTTCTATTGATGCAGTCAATTACTCAAGCAGCAACTGCTCTTGGTTTAGATGAAAAAACTGCAAACTCTTTAAGTATTCAAACGAGTTTAGGTGCAAGCCTAATGGCAACTAAAAGTGGTAAAGATTCAAAGACACTTAGGAAAGAAGTTACTTCCCCCAATGGAACAACCCAAGCAGCTATTGAAAGCTTTCAAGATCAAAACTTTGAGGGAATAGTTGCAGCAGCTACTAGGGCTGCTTATGACCGAGCCCGGGAACTTAGTAATGACCTAGGTGATGTTGAGTAAAAAGAAAATTAAAAATATTTTCAGCTACCCCATAAAAGCTGCATATTGGCTATAGCAACTAGTGATGCAGTTTCGGTCCTTAAAACTCGTTTACCTAATAAGAGTGGCTTAAATCCAGCGTTTTTTGAATCAGCCACTTCTTGATCCGTTAATCCCCCCTCTGGTCCAATGAGAATTGTTGCACTTGAGTACTCAGGCATTTGAGCAAGACTTATATTTGCACGATGATGCAGAACAAAGCCATTATGATTTTGATTTTCAAGCAAATCACTGAGTAAAGTAGGTTGGCAGATATTGACAATTACGGCTCGACCTGATTGCTCACACGCATGGTTTGCTATCTTTTGCCAATGCTCGATTTTTTTTTGAGCTCGGTCACCTTTTAATCTAACTACACAACGCTCAAGCTGCATTGGGATAATACTTGATACACCTAATTCTATGGCTTTTTGGATTAAAAAATCCATTTTTTCGCCTTTAGCAATTCCCTGTGCTAGCGTTAAATTTAGCTTAGACTCAGAATCATTTTTTAACTTTGAAACAATACTAATGCTGGTTATTTTTTTTAACCTTTGAACTTTTGCGTCGTAATCAAAACCATCGCCATTAAATATAGTGATATTTTTACCATCTGGAAAACGCAAAACTTTGTTAAGATGATGGCTATTATCTTTACTTAACTCAATACTATTGCCCAGAGATAGAGCAGTATTTTGATAAAGTCGTATCTTTTTCATGGTATCTTTCTTGGGTTATTTATCAATGAATTAATGCACCTAACAAAATGATACATAAAAAAAGAAGAGAAGAGTTGTTAAGCATACTAGGAGATGATGCAGTAGTAATTGTATCTACAAATAGTGAACAAAAAAGAAATAGTGATGTCAACTACCCCTTTCGACCAGACAGCAGTTTTTGGTATCTTACTGGTTTTATAGAGCCTGATGCAATCGCAGTTTTCTCTAAAAATAATTACAGCATTTTTTTAAGGCCCAAAGATAAAACTCAGGAAATCTGGAATGGAGTGAGACTTGGAGTTGATCTCGCACCTGAAACTTTATTAGTCGACTATGCTTATGATATTAATACTTTTACAGATGAAATTAAGAAACTCATAAATAAAGAATCATCTTTATATTTTGATCAGCCAACTTCTGATGGCTGGAAAAATAGAGCAAGTACTAATATTCTTAATAAAACTATTGTTTCAATTTTTAGTAGCAGTATTCAACCTTTAAACCCATATTTGTCGGAAATGAGGATTATTAAAGATGCTTCTGAAGTAAAAAATATGCAAACCGCAGCAGATCTTGCTTCAAAAGCACATATGAAGGCTATGGTAAAAACTCAGCCTGGACTTTATGAGTACAACATTGCTGCTGAATTTGACTCCGTATTCAAAAACGAAAACTCAGAACATTCTTACCCTCCAATTGTTGCAGGTGGAGAAAATGCTTGCATACTTCATTACAATGAAAACAATAAATTATTAAATGATGGTGACCTTCTTCTCATAGACGCTGGCTGTGAAATTCTTGGATATGCATCTGATATTACAAGAACCTTTCCGGTTAATGGGAAGTTTAGTAACCCTCAAAAAGAAATATACGAAATTGTTTTAAATGCCCAGATTCAGGCTATTGCTTCAATTATTCCAGGTGGAGATGTAAATAAGCCTCATGAAATTGCATGTGAAATTATTTCAAGGGGGCTTATGAAGCTAGGGATAATGGATAATATAAGTAATTTAAGAGAATTCTATATGCATGGAACAGGCCATTGGTTAGGTTTAGATGTTCATGATGTTGGAACTAAAGAAATTGACAATTCTTTTCGAAAATTTCAAGTAGGTATGGTAACAACAGTGGAGCCAGGAATCTACATCCGCAAGGATGATAAAATTGATCCAAAATACTGGAATATTGGAATCAGAATTGAAGACGATGTTCTAGTTACTATGGATGGAAACCATGTTCTATCTGAAGCAGCGATTAAAAATGTAGAGGATATTGAATATCTAATGAGCCAACACTAACCATGAATATAAACCAAGCCATCAAAGCTGTTATTTCAAAAAAAGATCTAAATGAAAGTGAAATGCTTGATGTCATGAATAGCATTATGACTGGCCAAACAACGGATGCACAGATTGGTGCTTTTTTAATTGGCTTATCTATGAAAGGCGAAACAATTGAAGAAATTACTGCCAGTGCAAAGGTAATGCGCTCACTGGCAACTTCGGTTGAATTAAGTAGCACTGAGTACCTTGTAGATACTTGCGGAACGGGTGGAGATGGTCTAGGATTGTTTAATATATCGACTGCCTCTGCGTTTGTTGTTGCAGCTGCAGGTGGCAAGGTTGCTAAGCATGGTAATCGTTCCATTTCATCAAAATCTGGAAGTGCAGATGTTCTGGAGGCAGCTGGAATAAATCTTAACTTAAGCCCCGAAGTCATTAGCGAATGTATCGAAAAAATAGGCGTTGGATTTATGTTTGCGCCAGCACATCATAGTGCAATGAAACACGCAATTGGTCCGCGAAAAGAACTGGCAGTCAGAACTATATTTAATGTTTTAGGCCCCTTGACTAATCCAGCTAAAGCCCCTAATCAAGTTATTGGAGTTTATGACAGGAACCTAGTTGAGCCAATCGCTAACGTCCTAAAAAGCCTTAAATCTCGACATGTTATGGTAGTTCATTCTGCAGATGGACTTGATGAATTTTCTGTAGCTGATAAAACCTTTGTAGCTGAATTATATAATGATGAAATCTCAACCTATAGTGTTCATCCAGATGACTTTGGTTTAAAGCTAGGTAACCTTAATGATATTAGAGCAGAAAATGCTGATGAATCACTCTCTCTAATTTATGAAGCATTTTCTGGGCATAATGGTACTGCAAAAAATATCATTGCTTTAAATGCTGGAGCTGCTATTTATGTAAGTGGTCTCGAAGATACACTGAGCTCAGGGATTGAAAAAGCCTCCAAAGTATTATCAGATGGAAGTGCAAAAGAAAAACTTGAAGAATATATTTTCGCTAGTAATAATTAAATTAATTATGAATAAAAAAACTAATCTTATCTGGATAGACCTTGAAATGACAGGATTAATTCCTGAAAGTGATGTCATTATTGAGATAGCAACAGTAGTTACCGATGCCAATCTAAATGTAATAGAAGAGGGCCCTTCGTTAGCTATTCATCAAAATAGCGATCTACTTGATGGAATGGACGACTGGAACACAAATCAACATAATCAATCTGGACTTGTCCAAAGAGTAATAGAAAGCAAAGTTTCCACTGCTGAGGCAGAATCCCAAACCCTAGATTTTCTTATTAAATATGTCGACCAAGGCGCATCTCCCATGTGTGGGAATTCGATTTGTCAGGATAGAAGGTTTTTGTATAACTACATGCCAAAACTAGAAAAGTTTTTTCACTATCGACATATCGACGTCTCCACATTAAAAGAATTAGCTGTTCGTTGGAAGCCAAGCATTATTTCTTCCACATATAAAAAATCTAGGCATTTAGCATTATCAGATGTTTACGACTCAATTGATGAATTAAAGCACTACAAAGAGCATTTCATTAAAGCTTAAATTGACTTACTTATCGCCCGCTAAAATTAATTTATTTTTGCATGTAACCGCAAAAAGGTCTGATGGTTATCATAACATTCAGACCATTTTTCAACTGGTAGATTACTGTGATGAGATAAATATTAATTATAGAAGTGATGGATTAATTAGCCGAATTAGTGGCAATGAAAATATTTCAAAAGATCAGGACTTAACAATACGCAGCGCAAATCTCCTAAAAAAAATCACAGGGACAAAGGGTGGGGCAGATATTGCTATAGTAAAAAAAATACCTATAGGAGGTGGCTTAGGAGGTGGCAGCTCAAATGCAGCGACTGTCTTAATTGCTCTTAATAAGCTTTGGAATCTTAATTTACCTAAAGAAGAATTAGTAGATATTGGTCAAAATCTTGGTGCAGATGTTCCCGTATTTATTAATGGTCATAGCTCTTGGGGCGAGGGTATAGGTGAAATACTTACACCAATAAGTCTACCAAAATACTTTTATTTAATTGTTACAATTGGTAAACATATATCCACGAAAGAAATTTTCACACACAAAGCATTGACAATGTCTCCAGTACAAAGGAAAATAGCAGACTTTTCAATGGTCTCTAATCCTCATAACGACTGCTTAGATGCTGCAATTCATTTAGAAGCTGATATAGAGGAGGCTATAGCTCATCTAGACTCGACTGATAACCACATTGGAATTGCAAGAATGACTGGAAGTGGATGTTGTGTTTTTGTAGCCTTTGAAAAAGAAAAAGATGCATCGATAGCAATTAATAAATTGCCATCAAAATGGACTGGTTTTATCGCAAAAGCGATTGATAAATCACCATTATATAATTGGGGTGTAGCCAAGTGGTAAGGCATCGGGTTTTGATCCCGTGTACCGATGGTTCGAATCCATCCGCCCCAGCCATATTATTTAAATTAACCAGCATAAGGTAAGAATCATGAATGAAAATGCATATCAATTTAACTTTAGTCAGCTTGATGGGGAAGAAATCTCTTTGAGCCAATTTAAAGGTAAAGCAATTTTAATTGTAAATACTGCAAGCTTCTGTGGTTTAACCTATCACTATTCTGGACTCGAAAAACTCTACCAAAAGTACAAAGAAAGAGGTTTAGTAATAATTGGCTTTCCTTGCAATCAATTTGGCAAACAAGAGCCTGGAACTTCTGAAGAAATCAAAGAGTTTTGTAACCTAAATTATGATGTTACGTTTCTTATGTCAACAAAAGTTGATGTCAACGGTAAAAATGCTCATCCCCTGTTCAAATATTTAAAAAGCGAGTTAAAAGGAAAACTAAACGATAGCGTCAAATGGAATTTCAGTAAATTTCTAATTGACCGTGATGGTATTCCCTTTAAGCGTTTTAGTTCAACTGTTGAGCCGGAAGATATTTCAGCATCAATAGAGGAAGTACTATAAATCTCGATTCAATTATAAAACTATTGTGCTTACCCACGTAATTTGTTTGTATAATTGCATCCTACATCAATAAAAGTCTAATTGGATGTCTCTAGAAAGAATAAAGATCTTTAGTGGAAACGCAAACCCTGATCTCTCATCCGAAATTATTACCAATCTCAACATCTCACAAAGCAAGGCCTTTGTAGGTCAATTTAGTGATGGCGAAGCTCAAGTTGAGATTCTTGATAATGTGCGTGGATGTGATGTGTTCGTTATTCAGCCAACCTGTGGCCCTTCATCGGCTGAAACTTTAATGGAGTTATTAATAATGGTTGATGCTCTAAGGCGCTCTTCTGCGGGAAAAATTACAGCTGTAGTTCCATATCTTGGCTACTCTAGACAAGATAGGCGCTCCAGACTAACTCGCGTTCCAATAACTGCAAAACTTGTCGCTCAATTGATAGAAACGTCAGGTGTTGACCGCATATTGACAATGGACTTACATGCAGATCAGATCCAAGGATTCTTCAATATTCCAATTGATAATATATATGCTCAACCTGTCCTTGTCCAAGATATTTTGGATCATAACTATCAAGATGTAGTCGTAGTATCTCCTGATGTTGGTGGAGTAGCAAGAGCAAGAGCAGCAGCAAAAAGAATTAATGATGCAGACCTTGCAATTATTGATAAGAGAAGGCCAGCGCCAAACTTAGTTAAAGTCATGAATGTAATTGGTGATGTAGAAGGACGTACCTGCATTATGATTGATGACATGGTTGATACCGCCGGAACGCTCTGCCAAGCTGCTGAAATATTAAAAGAAAAGGGCGCAAAGAAAGTTGTTGCATACGCAACTCATGCAGTTCTTTCTGGGGGTGCTACTGAAAACATATTAAACTCCAAACTGGATGAATTGGTTATTACAAATACAATTCCATTAACGGATCAAGCAAAAAAATGCAAAAAAATTAGACAATTGTCAATTGCCACTACCCTTGCAGACGTTATTCGAAGAATTAGTGATGAACAATCCATCAGTACAATTTTTGCAGATTCAGATTAATCCTAGGCCTTTACAGGGCTGAATTAATGGTGTAAACAATCTACTCTTTTAGGTATAATTTCCTCTCTGTTTTGAAAAAATCAAATTATGAAAACAACTACTGAAGCTCACAAAAAAGCCCTTAATAGTCTAATAACAATTGGAAAAGAACAAGGTTACCTAACTTATTCAGAAATCAATGATCTCTTACCAGAAGACTTATTAACTCCTGAACAGGTTGAGCCAATTGTAACAATCTTAGAAGAAATGGACATATTGGTTGCTGATGAAGCGCCAGATGCTGATGAGCTGGTAATGAAGTCGGGCGGAAAAGCAGAGGCTAGCTCTGCTGAAGTTGCAACAGCTGCCCTAGCGGCTCTTGATTCAGAGTTTGGAAGAACTACTGACCCCGTTAGAATGTATATGCGAGAAATGGGAGTAGTTGAGCTTTTAGAACAAAAAGATGAAGTACGTATTGCAAAAGAAATTGAAGCGGGTGTTTATCAAATCTTACAAGCGATTTCTCTTTACCCTGAAATCTCTGACTATTTCTTCAAGGCATATACAAGACTGGAAGAGGGTAAATGTAAGATGACTGACGTTGTTATTGGTTACCAAGGTGACGCTGAAGAATTTGAAGAAAAACAAATACTTATTAAGGAAAAACAAGCCCTTCTTGATGAGAGACAAGCCCAACTTGACGCAATGGAAACTGATGAGAATGAGGAAGATTTTGACGAAGACGAAGAAGATTTTGATGAGTTAGAATATACAGGCCCTGATGAAGGGATGGTATATGAGCGCTTTGATAAAATACAAAAATCTCATAATAGCTACGTTAAATCTTTTGAGAAAAATGGTTATCTTGATGATAAGACTGTTAAAGCAAGACAAAAATTTTCTAGTTGCATCTCTGAACTTAGACTTGCGCCAAAACTTGTTAGCACAATGATGGAGCTTGTTGCAAATCGAGTAGACAAGGTAAAAAAAGAAGAAAAACTTATTCGTCAAGTCTGCCTTGATGCTGGAATGAGCTCAGAGCTTTTTTATGCATCATTTCCTGGAAATGAAACTAATTTTGATTGGCTCAAATCTATTGATCTTGATAAAGCCACTCTAAAATCATTGGAAAAAACTGAAAAAGAAATTTATTATTCACAAAAGAGTCTTTTAGAGCATGAAGAGGCGATGAAGTTAACAGTTGTAGAGCTTAAAGAAATTAATAAAAGACTTCGAAAGGGTGATAGAAAGGCTAAAGTTGCCAAAAGTCAAATGATTGAGGCTAATTTAAGACTTGTAATTTCAATTGCCAAAAAATATGCCAATCGTGGTCTTCAATTCCTAGACCTTATCCAAGAGGGTAACGTAGGACTAATGAAGGCGGTAGACAAATTTGAATATCGCAGAGGTTATAAGTTTTCAACCTATGCAACTTGGTGGATTCGCCAAGCAATCACTAGATCAATTGCTGATCAAGCACGTACTATTCGTATTCCAGTTCACATGATTGAAACTATTAACAAATTGAACCGAGTAAGACGTCAACTTCTTCAAAGGTTTGGAAGGGAGGCAACTCCTGAAGAACTATCTGTTGAGATGGAATTACCAGAATATAAAATTAATAAAATTCTTAAAATTGCTAAAGAGCCTTTATCAATGGAGAACCCAGTTGGTGATGATGAAGACTCCACAATTGGTGATTTTATTGAGGATACAAACCTTTCTTCACCTGTAGAAGTCACAACTCGTGAAAGTCTTAAAGAAACTACCGGTGATCTTTTAGCTAACTTATCACCTCGTGAAGCAAAGGTTTTAAAAATGCGATTTGGAATAGACATGAGCACAGACCACACACTTGAAGAGGTGGGTAGACAGTTTGATGTTACTCGTGAAAGAATTCGCCAAATTGAAGCCAAAGCGCTTAGAAAGTTGAGGCATCCTTCTCGTGCACACAAACTTCAAAGTTTTTTAGAATAGTTTTTCTACGGGCCTATAGCTCAGCTGGTTAGAGCACTCGACTCATAATCGATTGGTCCTTGGTTCAAGTCCAAGTAGGCCCACCATATATATAAAAACCTAGTTTAATACTAGGTTTTTTATTGTGTAAATTAAAACTTATCATCGAGATATTCCGGTTCAATAACTGACTCGTTAATAATGCTATTATCATTTTTAATACTATAAGCCTTTGCATTTAATAAAGACGACACACAGCGCTCAAGCTTTCCATCTATAAAGTGAGCGGCAACACCATCATCACAGGCAATTCCAGGCTTCATAGTACCATTTAAAATAGCTTTATGATATTCAGGTCGCCTTTGAATTTCAGTATCAAAATGTGGGCAGTTACTTCCTTGAAGAAAGCCTAAACAATCTAGTGGAAGCAATTTACCAGTCTTTGAATCAGTTAAGCCTTGCTCAAACCAACAAATAGATCCAGCACTTAGTCCAGCCATTATTGCCCCATTACACCAGGCCTCATGTAAAAACTTATCAAGGCCCCACTCTTTCCAAAGAACCAAAAGGTTTCTTGTATTACCACCACCAACATAAAAAATATCTTTTTCTAAAACAAAATCTCTCAAGTCACCTTCAGGTGGACCAAATAAAGATAAATGGCTCGTTTCACAATTAAGCTTTTTATATGAAGAATAAAAACGTTTTTTATAACTCTCATCATCTCCACTTGCCGTAGGTATAAAACAAACTTTAGGATTTTTTTTGTCTGACAAAGACAATAAGTACTTATCCAATTTAAGATTCTCTGGCTTAGAAGTAAATCCACCTCCGCCCATAGTTAATATCTGTTTTTTCATAATCTCAGCTTCACTTTATTAATAGAAATAAATTTTACTTAAGTTATCTTCTTTGTAAAAAATAAATACAACTGTCAATGATATAATTTAGCTTATGCTAGATAAAATTCTTTCAGAACTAATAACTCTTACTGTTGATGTAGGAGAAATTATTATGTCTCATCGCAAAAATTCAGGAAACTTCAGCATGAAGAGCGACAATACTCCTGTAACTCAGGCTGATAAAGAATCAAATGAGTTAATCATAAATACTTTAAAAAAATTAACTCCTAACACTCCAATACTATCTGAAGAATCATCTAACATCCCTTTTTCATCTCGAAAATCTTGGGATGAATATTGGCTAATCGACCCTTTAGATGGAACTCGTGACTTTATAGATGGCTCACCAGACTTTTGTATTAGCATTGCTCTTATTCGTAATCATTACCCAGATTTTGGTTTAATCTATTCTCCATTTAACAAAGTACACTACTATCGTTTGCCAAATCAATCATCAATAAAGGTGGCTGGAAACAAGCCTCATAAAATTTCTACAAAAAAACCTAATAGGCGGGAAAAAATCGTAGTGGGAAGATACTCAAATAACAATAAACCTCTTAAAAATCATCTTAGATCTAAAACAAATTTTGAAACTTTTAAACTCGGAAGTGCACTTAAATTTTGTTTAATTGCAGAAGGAATTTATGATTACTACCCCAAATTTGGGCGCTGCTCAGAATGGGATACTGCAGCTGGGGTATATATTCTTGAAGGCGCAGGCGGCACAGTTCTTGATTTAAATAATAACCCCTTAACTTATAATTTCAGAGAAGACAACCTAAGCCCAGCCTTTAAAGCAGTAGGGTATCAAGAAAATCTCAAAGATAAATCAACCGCAGCAATATCTTTTGTAACTGAGCCTATTGAAATATAGTCAACACCAGTCTCTGCATAACTGACAATGTTTGTTTCATTCACTCCACCTGAGGCTTCAATTGGATATACGCCTTGCGCAATTTTGACAGCCTCTTTAAGATCTATAGGACTAAAGTTATCACAAAGAACTCTCGTTATTCCCTTTATTGATAGTACAGAACGAAACTGCTCCATAGTCTCTACTTCAACTACAATTGGTTTTTCAGGATATTTTTTAAGAGCTTTCTTTATGGATTTATCAAGGGAGCCAATCGATAAAATATGATTTTCTTTTAGCATAATACAATCATAAAGCCCCATCCTATGGTTCACTCCGCCGCCACACTTAACAGCATATTTTTGTGCTTTTCTTAAGCCCGGGATTGTCTTTCTTGTATCAAGTAATTGCGCCTTTGTTTTACCTATGAGGTTAACTAGATAGTTCGTTTTAGTTGACGTACCACTTAAAATTTGAAGAAAATTAAGTGCCGTTCTTTCTGCAGTAATGATTGATCGAGATCTTCCTTTAATATTGCAAATAATCTCACCAGGCTGAACCTCATCTCCATCCTTCAATTTCCATTTTATTTGTATGTCTTTATCAAGAGATAAAAAGCATAAGTCAAAATACTCTGTGCCGCATATAATCGCTCGATCTCTACAAATTATTTCAGCATTTATAATGACGTCATCAAGAAGGCTTGAAGATAGATCACCAGAACCTATATCTTCTGAAAGTGCTAACTCAACTATTTTTTTTAACTCTTTATCCATTCAAGAACTCAATGATTGCTTCGGCAGACTTAACACTTGCTTTTTGATTTAAAAGCCCATGAATTTTTTCCAATTCTTTAACTAGTCTTGTATTGTCTGATTCAATCAACTTCATAGCCTTTTCAAAAATGTTTTGAGCATTTACGTCATTTTGAAGTAACTCAGGGACAATGTCTTTCCCTAAAATTTTATTTGGAAGTGAAATATTTTTAGTGTTTAGTAAAGGCTTAACAATCTGATAACTTACCTTTGAAAGTTTATACACCACAACCATCGGCACAGCGAGTAATGCCACTTCTAGGGTTGCAGTTCCTGAGGCAACAATAACTAGATCAGAGTTTTTAATCTTTTCATGTGAATCATCGGAACTTAGAATAATATCTAGTCCTTGAATTTTATCTTCTACCCAATCCTTTAGATGTTCGTTTGCAAGTGACAAACTAAATTGAATCTCAGGGTCTTTTTTATGCATTAATTTAGCAGCCGACAAAAGCTCAGGCAATAAAGTTTTAATTTCAGCCTCTCTTGATCCTGGCATTAATAAAACTTGCTTATTTGGCGTATGTTTTTTTCGAGGCTTTAATTTTTCTGCCAATGGATGTCCAACAAAAATAGCTTTTTGCTGATGAGTGCGATAAAAATCTACCTCAAATGGAAAAAGACAAAGCATTAAATCAGCTGACTTTTTAATTTTATGTATCCGATTTGCTCGCCATGCCCATACTGAAGGACTAACAAAATGAACCGTTTTCACTCCATTTTTTTTAAGTTTTCTTTCAATCTTAAAATTAAAATCAGGAGAATCAACTCCAATAAAAACATCAGGCCTATTGGATGAAAAGTATTGAATGATAGATCGTCTCAGCCTCAAAATAGTGGGCAGTTTCTTTAAAACTTCACTAAGACCCATCACGTTGAGTTGGTCAGTATGCCATAATCTTTTACATCCAGCAGCAGCCATCTTGTCGCCCGCTAAACCTTCTATTTCACAATCAGGTCGGTACAATTTCAGTGCACTCACTAGTGATGATGCGACAAGGTCGCCAGAAGTTTCTGCAGCGCTGATGGCAATTTTCATTTTATCTAAGCATTAACAGGATTTATCTAAAGCTTTTTAAGCTTTATGATCTTGGTAGAATAATATCAGGATTATCTTCAAAAGGCCTATAAATAACAATCACCCCTCCAATCACTTGAATTAGTTCAGCCTTAGAAAGCTCTATAATTTTATTAATAATCTTTAGTTTTTCTTCACGATCACTGATTCTTAACTTTATTTTAATGAGCTCATGCTTAAGCATTGTTGATTCCATTTCAGCAAGCACCGACTCACTTAATCCATGCTGACCAATCATTACAAAGGGCTTTAAGTCATGCGCCATAGAGCGCAAATATTTTTTCTGGTTATTAGTTAGTTTCATTTTTTAATATCATCTCATTTTTAAAAAGTGATTCAGTAGTCTCTCTCATTCGCACTAATTGATGCACAGAACCGTCAACCATTACTTCCGCAACTCTTGGCCTAGAGTTATAGTTAGAACTTAAAACAAATCCATATGCACCAGTGGTCATTAATGCAATGTAGTCTCCCTGTTCAAGGGTAAGGCTTCTACTCTTTGCCAAAAAATCTGCAGTCTCACACACAGGCCCAACTATATCCCATGCATCCTTTATGCCCTTTGAATTATCTTCAATTGTAACCGCCTGATGATAGGAGCCATAAAGAGCAGGTCGAAGTAAATCATTCATTGCGCCATCGACAATAGCAAATGATTTCAATTCATTCTGCTTTAAATATTCAACCTTAGTTACAAATATTCCTGCGTTCCCAACAATTGATCGACCAGGCTCTACCATAATCTTCAAATCACCAACTTTTTGAATTACTGAGTGTATGTAGTCATTAATGCTAATAGTTTTTTCTTTGTCATAAGCCACCCCTACTCCGCCGCCAATATCGATATGATTTAAATAAATTTCCTCTTCTTCAAGCCTTGCTATAAGTTCGAGTGCTTTATCAAGAGCCTCTAAGAAAGGTGAAATGTCTGTAATTTGCGACCCTATATGGTAATCTAAACCAAAAACTTCAAGATGATCTGAAAGGTTTGTCTTTTTATACAAAGATAGAGCAATCTCAATGCTTACTCCAAACTTGTTTTCAGTTAAGCCTGTCGAGATATATGGATGAGTCTTTGCATCTACATTCGGGTTCACGCGAATAGATATTGGTGCATTCATCTTTAGTGAAGCCGCAACAGACTCAATTCGGTCTAACTCAGCTACTGATTCAACATTGAAGCAGTAAATTCCGTATTCAAGTGCCTTTTGAATCGCTTGCTCTGTTTTAGCAACTCCAGAGAATACACATTTTTTTGGATTACCACCTGCAGCAATTACTCTTTCAAGCTCACCAATTGAAACTATATCAAATCCTGAACCTAAGTTAGCAAGAACATTTAATACTGCCAAATTTGAGTTGGCCTTTACAGCATAACAAATTAAATGAGGATGCGAACCAAAGGATTTTTCAAACTGTTGCCAGTTAAACTCTATTTGACTTTTAGAATAAATGTAAAGGGGGGACCCATACGCGCCCATTAAGTCTGAAACAGGTACAGACTCAGCGTGTAATACTTTATTTTGAAAATAAAATGTATTCAATTAATTATATGTCTAGTAAGTGCTAGATGTCGACTCTCCAGAATCTATCTGGCTAACTTTATTAGAAGTTAAATCACCCATTCTGCCACATGCGGACAAAGTGAATACAAACGCTACCAATACAACATATTTAAATAAAATTTTCATGGGACCTCTGATACTTTCTTTAATACTAGTATTTTACACAAAGGCCTTCAGCTGTTGTATAAACAAATCCCTAGGCATTTTGAATGCACCTAAACTTTCTAAATGATTATTCTCAACTTGACAATCAATTAATTGATATGAGCTCTGTTGAAGTAAGTAAGCAAAAGCAACTTTTGATGCATTACTCACTAATGAGAACATAGACTCACCAAAGAAAACATCTCCCAAAGCAACACCATAAAGCCCACCAACAAGCTCTCCATTTTCATAAACTTCGTATGAATGGGCGTGGCCAGACTCATGAAGTTTACAATAAGCCTCAATCATTTCATCATTTATCCATGTACCAGATTGTCCTTGTCGCGCTATTTTTTGACATTGAACTATGACATTTTTAAAGGCGGTATTAATACAAACCTCAAATTTAGAAGATTGAATGACTCTCTTCAAGCTCTTTGAAAGATGAAATTTTTCAGGTGTAATAACCATTCTTGGGTCAGGCGAATACCAAAGTATAGGTTCATCCTTGCCATACCAAGGAAAGATTCCTAATGAATAAGCTTTCAGTAATCTTTCAACGGACAAATTACCACCAATTGCAATGAGTCCATTAGGCTCTGTTAGTGCAAGACTTAGTTTTGGAAATTCAGAGTTGTTTTCATCAAGCCAAAAAGAAAGTGGTATTTCGCTCACCCTTTATCGACCTCGAATAATCTCTCTTGCCATATACAAAGCAAGTATGCTTCGTGCTTCCGTTAAATCTTCATTATAGGTAAGCGTTTCTAGTTCAGATAGCTTATGAGGAACTATCTCTAGTGGTTCTGGCTCATCTCCTTCAGCCGACTCCTCATAAAGATCTTCAGCAAGAACAATATGAGTTGCATTTGATTGATAGCCTGGAGCAAGCGTAATGGTTTTCAGAAAAGTAAGCTTACGAGCACCATAACCAATCTCTTCTTTTAACTCTCTTCCAGCAGCTTCTATAGGAGTTTCGCCCTTATCAATCTTGCCTTTTGTCAGGCCTAGCTCATAGCGCTCAGTTCCACCAGAAAATTCATAAATCATTAGAACAGTATCATCATCAAGCATTGGAATTACCAAAACAGCTCCATTTCCTCTGGACATCAATCTTTCATAAACTCGAGTCGCTCCATTTGAAAATTCAACGTCCATGGACTCAAGATTAAAAATTCGACTCTGTGCAACAGTGTGAATATTCGTTAGTTTGGGCTTTTTTCGCATCCTAATATTATGCCATTGGTTGAGCGGTATTTTTTAGTAACAAAGAAAAAATCAAGTAATTATTTATTCAATTGATCAAACAACATTAGAGCTGAAGTATCACTATATGTATGACCTTTATCCATTAAGTTAACATATCGATCATAAACTTCCTTGGTAAACCCTAGATTTGCATTATTGGAGCTCGATTGATCTATGCAATAACCCAAGTCTTTTACCATCCACTTAATAGCAAACCCAAAATCAAACTCTCTTTGATGCATTGTTTCAGCTCGATTTACCATTTGCCAAGATTGCGCTGCTCCTCCAGAGATTGCTGATAACAAACTATTCATATCAAGATTTTCAGCTTCTGCAAATAATAAGCCTTCAGACAAGCCTTGCAGTAAACCTGCAATACAAATCTGGTTTACCATTTTAGCAAGCTGCCCTTTTCCAGATTCTCCCATATAAGTAACATTTTTTGAATAGGTATTTATCAACTCTTCTGACGCATCAAGGACTTCTTTACTTCCCCCAGCCATCACACTAAGAACTCCATTAACTGCTCCTGCCTCTCCGCCACTAACTGGGGCATCTATAAATGACACTTCTTTTGTAGCTAAGGACTCATTTAAGTGCTTGGCTAATTTATAAGAGGTTGTAGTATGGTCAATAAAGATTGATCCTTTTTTAAGGTGGGTAATCATCCCTTGTTCAGCAAATACAATCTCCATCATGTCTTCGTCTCTTCCAGTGCATGTAACAACAAAGTCGGCATCCATTACTGCCTCTTTAATTGAGGTGGAAACCTCACCCTCATACTCCTGACTCCATGCTGCAGCCTTTTGAGAAGAGCGGTTAAATACTTTTAAGTTAAATAAATTTGACTGAGATAGATGACCAGCCATTGGATAGCCCATAGTTCCAAGACCAATAAACGCTACATTTTTTTTTATACTCATTAGATTCCTTAATTACTGGTTAATGTTATAAATCAGATTATATGATACTGCGTTTTAAACATATAATCAGTTATAGTAAATATTTATCAAATAAAATTCTTTTAATATCAATCACCCTATTTTTTTTATGACAAACCCAGATTATTGGCAAGATTCACTCAACTATTTAACTAAGACTGATAAAGCTCTTGGAAATATTATTAGCCAATTCAAAGACTACTCTATTTCATCTCGAGGAGAAGCTTATGAAACCTTACTTCGCTCAATAGTTGGTCAACAAATATCTATTCAAGCAGCGTCAAGTGTTTGGAATAAAATAGTTGAATTAGTTAAAACTATTGAGCCCAATAAGGTTCTGTTAACAAGTAGAGAAAATTTAAAGCTATGCGGCTTGTCCAAGCAAAAAATACAATATATTTATAACATTTCTGAACATTTTATTGCTAACAATATTGAGAATAATGCATATTGGGAAGGACGAAGTTATTTTAGTATCTATGAAGAGCTCATCACTATTAAAGGTATTGGCCCATGGACTGCAGAAATGTTTGGCATGTTTCACTTGCTAGAAAAAGATATTTTTCCACTGAAAGATGTTGGGGTTATAAGGGCTATGAACCAACTCTACAATAACGGCAAAAAACTTGATATAGATAAAATTATAGAAATTTCAGATACATGGCGCCCCTACAGATCGGTTGCCTGTTGGTTTTTATGGCGATCTATTGATAGTGAAGAGGTGCTCTACTAAGACTCTAAAGCCATAACAATTAAATCACCCATCTCCTCAGTTCCAACAACTTTATCTCCTGCTGCAGAAATATCTTTGGTTCTATAACCTTTATCCAGTACTTCACTAACAGCTAAATTAATTTTATCAGCGAGCTCCACTTGATTAAGTGAATACCTGAGCATCATTGAAACAGATAATATAGTTGCTAGTGGATTGGCAATATCTTTTCCAGCAATATCCGGTGCTGAGCCATGGATAGGCTCATACATTCCAAAATTATTCTTATCAAGAGAAGCAGATGGAAGCATGCCAATTGACCCAGTGAGCATTGCAGCACAATCAGACAAAACATCCCCAAAAAGATTACTTGTAACCATAACGTCAAATTGCTTGGGATCTCTTACAAGTTGCATTGCTGCATTATCGACATACATATGGGAAAGAGTTACCTCTGGATAGCTTGAAGAAACTTCTTCCATGACTTCTCTCCAAAGCTCAGAAACTTCAAGAACATTTGCCTTATCTACAGAGCAAACTCGCTTTCCTCTTTTTTGAGCGATTTGAAAAGCAGAGTGTCCAATACGGGCTATTTCAGATTCATAGTAGGTCGCTGAGTTAATCCCAAAGCGCTCTCCATCTCTGATTTCTATTCCCCTTGGCTTACCAAAATAAATACCACCAACCAGCTCACGCACAATCATTAAGTCCAAACCCGATACAATTTCAGTTTTAAGGCTCGATGCACTCGCTAACTGTGGATAGAGAATTGCAGGCCTTAAATTAGAAAATAAATCAAGTTCAGATCGAATACCTAATAGCCCACGCTCTGGCCTTAAATCTCTTTCTAATGCCTCCCATTTTGGCCCTCCAACTGCGCCTAATAGAATTGAGTCGCAACTCTTAGCTGTCTTGATAGTTTCATCAGGAAGAGGTGATCCAGTTTCATCATATGCGATTCCGCCTATCAGCCCATTAACCAGAGTCATCCCCATTTCATTGTTAGAATTTAATGAATTAATGACTTTGACCGCTTGATCAACAATTTCTGTACCTATTCCATCACCAGGGAGAATTAATATTTTTGACATATTTGATTTGAAGTTAAAACTTTAATTAATTTATTTTACGCTTGCTCAATTGCATTGAATTTAAATTTCCACCATATCAAAGTCTTCCTTACCAGAGCCACAAAGTGGGCAAACCCAATCATTAGGTATATCTTCCCATCTAGTACCAGGACTGATCCCTTCATCAGGAACTCCTATACTTTCATCGTAAATCCAGCCACACATATTACATTTATATTTTTTCATAATAATTTTAGAAGAGCTGTAAAGACAGCTAGGCAAGGCTTAGCTAATAAAAAATTAAAAAATAATTATACATTTTTTAATTCATTAATTGATAATCATAGTTAGAACAAATATAACTGGTATTAGTATTAATTAAGATAATCCAGTATAAAATATCTTAATGCTCAAAATTTATAATACGCTTACTAATCAAAAAGAAGACTTTCGTCCAATAGACCCAAACAATATTGGAATATATGTTTGTGGAATGACTGTTTATGATTTTTGTCATATGGGACATGCTAGAGTCCTAGTTATGTTTGATGTCATTACGCGTCATATGAGACGAAACTACCCAAACGTTCAATACATAAGAAATATTACTGATATTGATGACAAAATTATTAGTCGAGCCATAGAAAATAATGAGGATATCTACTCTCTGACAAATCGATTTATCGATGCTATGCATGAGGATGAAAAAGCGCTAGGAGTTCTCAGTCCTGATATTGAACCTCGCGCTACTGACTCAATCGATCAAATGATAGATATGATTGAATTACTTTCAAAGAAAGGGCTTGCTTACCAAGGCAAAAATGGTGATGTTTTTTATTCTGTTAGAAAATTTAAGGATTATGGCAAGCTTTCTGGGAAAAATTTAGACGATTTGGTAGCTGGTGCTCGAGTAGATATTGAAAGTAATAAACAAGATCCTCTTGATTTTGTTCTCTGGAAAAAAGCAAAACCAAGTGAGCCCAAATGGTCTTCACCATGGGGAGAAGGAAGACCAGGTTGGCATATAGAATGCTCAGCAATGTCGACTCACTTTATATCAAATCATTTTGATATTCATGGTGGCGGAATGGACTTAACATTTCCTCATCATGAAAATGAAATAGCCCAATCAGAGGGTGCTAATAATTGCAAATTTGTCAACACTTGGATGCACGTTGGATTCGTTAATATTAATGACGAAAAAATGAGTAAGTCACTTAAAAATTTCTTTACTATTCGTGGTGTTTTAGATAAATATGATGGTGAGACTCTTCGATATTTTCTTATAAGTAGTCATTATCGCTCCCCACTAAATTTTAGCGACACGAATATTGAAAGTGCAAAATCTGCATTAAAAAGACTTTATACTGCAATGAAAGGCTTCTCCTATAGTAAAAAAATAGACGCTCAAGTAGGCAATACTTTTGATTATGAAGACAGATTTAATGCCGCATTAAATGATGACTTTAATACTCCTATTGCATTAAGTGTTTTATTTGAAATTGCTAAGCAAGTAAATATTGAGCGCTTAAAGGATTCTGAGCATGCTGCATCTTTAGCTCAATTACTTAAAAAATTAGGTAACTACCTAGGTATTCTTGAATATGATTCTGAGGCTTACCTCCAGCAAGGCTCAGAAGTATCAGAGGCTGAAGTTTCCATAAAAATAAATCAGAGGGAAGAGGCTAGAGCCTCAAAAAACTTTGCAATGTCTGATCAAATTCGTGATGAACTTTTAACACTTGGTATTATTCTTGAAGATAGTATAGATGGCACATCCTGGCGAAGAAAATAAACTAAATTCCTACGTTGATTGGAGTCAAATTGATACCATTTTGCTTGATCTAGATGGGACACTCTTAGATTTAAACTTCGATCTGCATTTTTGGCTTAAATACCTTCCAAACGTTTATTCTGAAAAGCACAATACTAGCTTTGAGGATTCAAAAAATATAATACTTTCAATGCTTGATTCTCAAGAAGGTAAATTAACTTGGTATTGTCTAGATTATTGGGAAGAAAAACTGGATTTTGATATCATGAAATTAAAAGGTGATATTGCTCACTTAATTCAAGTTCATAATCATGTTATAAATTTCCTTATTACAGCAAGATCGAAAGAAAAACGTATTTACTTAGTAACTAATGCTCATCGAAAAGGTATTGCGCTAAAAATGCAAATGTCAAAACTGGAAGGCTACTTTGATAAAATTATCTCTTCACATGACTTTGGAGTTATAAAGCAAGAGCAACAATTTTGGGAGCAGCTGAGTACTGTAATAGACTTTGACAATGAAAGAACAATTTTTTTTGATGACTCACTAGATGTTTTAGAGTCAGCTTCAACATTTAAAATTAAGAATATAATTGCAATAAATAAACCAAGCAGTATGATTGATAAAAAAATAGTTCCCGGCTTTATAAATATTGAGAGTTTTCTTGAAGTAATGCCATAGAAAGTATTATTAGCAACTTGCAAATTATTAATGAAACAAATTGACACAAATTCTTAATTTGTCCTCTATAAAATTATATTGCTTTAAAAATACTTAATATTAATATAATTAAACTGCACTATAGAATTATTGAAGGCTATATTTACTTCAAATGATATACTTCTATGTAGTTTGAAGAGAAATTTATAAGTGGGCTGATTAGGGCAGTGCCCTTAAATTTATCTCCTTTTTATTTTAACTACAAACTAACAATAAAATATTATGAAAAATGCTTTTTATGCTCAATCTGGAGGAGTCACTGCAGTAATAAATGCTTCGGCTAGTGGCGTTATTGAAACAGCTCGTAAACACCCAGATAAAATTGGCACCGTATATGCAGGTGAGAATGGAATCATTGGAGCCTTAACTGAGAATTTGATTGATACGTCAGTTGAAACTGATGCAGATATAGCAGCACTAATTCACACTCCTTCAGGTGCTTTTGGATCTTGTCGCTATAAAATGAAGTCGCTTGAAGCAAATAGAGCAGAATATGAACGCCTAATTGAGGTTTTTAAGGCTCATAACATTGGTTATTTTTTTTATAATGGTGGAGGCGACTCGGCAGATACCTGCCTAAAGGTATCTCAGCTCTCAGAAAGTATGGGGTATCCGATTCAAGCGATTCATATTCCTAAAACTGTTGATAACGATCTTCCTGTTACTGATAATTGCCCTGGTTTTGGCTCGGTAGCTAAGTATATTGCAGTCTCTACCATGGAGGCCAGTTTTGATGTCGCATCAATGGCTGCTACGTCAACAAAGATTTTTGTACTTGAGGTTATGGGACGTCATGCTGGGTGGATAGCAGCCGCTGGGGGGCTTGTTGACTCGTCAATACCCGTTGTAATTCTTTTTCCAGAAATTGACTTCATTGAAGAGAAATTCCTAGAAAAAGTAGATATGAATGTAAAAGAGTTTGGCTACTGCACTATTGTCGTTTCAGAAGGAACAAAATGGCCTAATGGAAAATTTTTAGCTGAACAAGGAACGCGTGATGACTTTGGACATGCTCAATTAGGCGGCGCAGCACCAGTTGTTGCAAATATAGTAAAAAAAGCCTTAGGTTATAAATTCCACTGGGCAGTAGCTGACTATCTCCAGCGATCAGCCCGTCACTTGGCCTCGAATTCAGATGTGGAGCAAGCTTATGCTCTTGGTAAGGCTGCAGTTGAAATGGCATTAGATGGTAAGAACTCCATTATGCCTTCAATTGTCAGGTTATCTAATAACCCCTATAGATGGGAAATAGGTTATGGCGAATTAAAAGACATTGCTAACGTCGAAAAAATGATGCCAGAAAATTATATTTCAGAAGATGGGTTTTCAATTACTAAATCATGTCGTGAATATTTGCTTCCACTTATTGAAGGTGAGAACTATCCACCGTATAATAATGGGTTACCCGATTATGTCATAATGCAAAAATCAAAAGTTAAGAAAAAATTACCTCCTTTTGAAGTTTAACTAAAAAGTGTCCATATGAATGTTATTTTATTAGGGCCGCCTGGTGCTGGAAAAGGCACTCAAGCAGCTCATATATGTGAAAAATTTAATATCCCCCAGATTTCTACGGGTGACATGCTGCGGGCAGCAGTAAATGCAGGAACTTCTATTGGACTCGAAGCAAAAAAAACTATAGATGCAGGAAACCTTGTCCCTGATGAGATAATTATTGCTTTGGTTAAAGAAAGAGTTCAATCAAAAGATTGTAGTAATGGCTATTTACTTGATGGATTTCCTAGAACCATTAATCAAGCTGATGCTCTTAAATTACAAGGCATTAAGATTGACTATGTTGTTGAGGTTAAAGTTCCAGACGATGACATAGTAGTTAGAATGTCTGGTCGCCGCGTTCATTTACCTTCAGGAAGAACATATCATATTGCCTTCAACCCGCCAACATTAAAAGGCAAGGATAACTTAACTGGTGAAGATTTAATTCAGCGGGTTGATGATGATGAAACTATTGTTAGAGGACGTTTAAAAATTTACCACAAACAAACTGAGCCACTTGTTAAATACTATCGTGATGATGCAAAAATTGCTGCTTCAGGCTCAAAGTTTATCGCTATAAGTGGAGTTGGCTCACTTGATGAAGTCAAAAACAGAATTACATCAGCTCTAATTAGTTAAATTATAGTTTTTTAAAGATCGATTTTAAACTTTACTCTTTTAGTCCCATCCTCTGAGCCTTTAACAATAACTTTATCATTATTAATGTCATAGGTTAATGTGTCACCACTAAACGAGTCAAATCCTTGAATTAAGTAGGCATTCCCAACCAAAAAAATCATGCCTTCATTCACATCATAGGTAATCAATGTTGCAGTTGCCTCTATAAAGCGCGCCTGATTTTCTTGACTTTGAATATACTTAGCAGGATTATCAACTGTGCCAGTTGCTTTCATTGTTTCAACGCCATCGGTGTTAGTTTGAACCTGGATAAGCTCTGCAGTCATCAAGAGTGAACCCTGCCTAACTTCAGCATTTCCACTAAACTCATTGAAACCCAATATCTCATCAACTATGACAGATTCAGCTTCAATTTCTATGGGTTGCTTTGCATCTTCTGGGAGCGCAAAGACAAAAGTCGTAAAAAAAATGGAAATTAATAAAATAATTTTATTCATAAACAGCTTCAACTCTATTCATTAATTTAAGTTTCTTTGTAAAAGTATCATAATGCATTTTTTTTGCCTTTATGTCAACAATATTTGATTTATAGTGAGAAGGCGAGTTTGATTTGATTACTTCACCATCTTTTGACTGATCAATTACAACATTAGAACTCTTAAGAATACCTCCAGGACCACTCACAACCTCTACTTTTCCTAACAGATTAATTAGCTTTATATTCATATCCATATCAATTCCATTTTCTGAATTAGCAATAGTATCTTTTGAGCGATAAACAGTTTTTTCTTTACTTTTATATATTTTTTCACCTGCATTGTGACTAATATATAGGTTTTTTGTATCAACCGTCATACCAGAATCTTCAAAAATTTTAACATTGCCACTTAAATACATCGTATCACTATCAATATTCATTTCCATTCCCTCAGAAATGATTCTTACTGCCTCACCCAAATATGTGACCTCTTTATTACTTTTGATTTGTCCATTATCACTGAGAACTATTAAGGACTCAGTATCAAGTTCATGTGAAATTCCAGTCATAGTTTGAATTTTGACCTCACCATTAAAAAATATTTCACCCGATTTAAGAATTTCAGCACGATTTGATGTTAATAGAAGCCCTTGTTTTTGAGCTGCATTAAATGTCTTAACTTGAACTTCAATCAACTCAATTGGAGAATTTTCAAAACTATAGTAGGTTCGAGCATTTATAGTATGCAAAAGAACTAATTCTTTTGAATACTCCTTAAGAAAGAAATTATCTATTTTTTCCAGATAAGCAGTTTCTTTAGTTTTTTCAGAAGTTAAAAGCGATTGTTCTGAAACTTTTTGAAACACCAAAAGCTTTAGAAAATTATCTTGAAATACCCATAAGATAGCTGCCAAGACTATAATGAATACTATAAATGATTGAATTTTCTTAGTTTGAAAAAGAGCCATGATATGTTAAATCAAAGAATAAAAGGTCTGTACGGAATCACACCGGACAAAGACTTGAATATTGCCCTTATTGAGAATGCAATTAAAAAACATAAAGTAAATATTCTCCAATACCGCCGTAAAATCCAAGACGAAAAACGTAAGCTAGATGAAGCAACACAGTTGCTTGAAGTATGCCTACAACATAATACTTTATTTATAGTCAATGATGATGTCAACCTTTGTAAGAAAATTGGTGCTGATGGAGTTCACTTGGGGCAAAATGATGATGATGTGTCTTCTGCAAGACATCTGCTTGGCAATAAATTTATTATTGGTGTTTCATGCCATAATGATCTTGAACTTGCTCTAGAAGCTGAAAAGAATGGTGCAAATTATATTGCTTTAGGGGCTGTTTTTAAATCTAAGACTAAACCAAATGCTGCTTATTGCTCACTCTCAACGATTCAAAATATTAAAAGCAATATCAATATTCCTATTGTTGGTATAGGGGGAATTACTTTTGAAAATCAACAAAGTGTCCTTGATGCGGGATGTAACTCTATTGCAATGATAGAGAGTCTTTTTGGTCATTAAATCTAGAATTATTTTTGTAATTATAGCCACCTTTTAAGCCTTTTTTTGAAAGTACAAACTGCCATAAGTGGTTTTTTCTAGAGCGAAAAGAAGCTGCACACATTAGCAAATAGTACTCCCACATCCTCTTAAATCTTTCATCATATACTTCAGTTAATTTATCAAAATTTTTTTGAAACTTTTCATTCCATGCCATTAATGTTGGATCATAATCTTGTCCAAAATTATGCCAATCCTCTATAACAAAAAAACCTTCGATAGATTTGCAAATTTGACTGGAAGAGGGAGACATTCCATTTGGAAAAATATACTTATTAATCCATGGATCCGTTGCACGCCCTGGGTTGTTTCTTCCAATAGTGTGTAATAAAAACAACCCATCATCCTTTAAGCATCTGTTTACAACTTTCATGTAATTTCTATAGTTTTTATACCCCACATGTTCAAACATTCCTATTGACACTATACAATCATATTTTTTTTTAAGTTCACGGTAATCTTTTAATTCGAACGATACATCAAGGCCATCGCAAGATTTTTTTGCATAACTTACTTGTTCTTTTGAGATAGTTACCCCATGCACACTTACTCCATAATTTTCAGCGGCATATTTTGCAAAACTACCCCATCCACAACCAATTTCCAGAACACTCATCCCAGGCTTAAGGTGAAGTTTTCTGCAAATTAAATCTAATTTATTGATTTGAGCTTGCTCCAAATTCTCTGCCCTCCTCCAATAGCCACATGAGTAATTCATTCTTTCATCGAGCATTAATGAAAATAAATGATTGCCAATATCATAATGCTCTGTTCCAACTATATAAGCTCTTTTTGTTGTTTGGGCATTGAAAAAGTAGGCTCTAACTACATTCATTAAAAAATAAGGGTTGGTTATTTTGACTTGCTTATCTATTCGTGCACTCAGCAGCTTATCTCCGAATTGATCTAATGATTCACAATCCCACCATCCATCCATATAACTCTCACCAAGCGCTAAAGACCCTCCACTTAAAACGCGAGCATAAAATAAATTATTATTAATTTGAGGGTCCCACGAGCGTGGCCCATTGATTTGAATATCAGCGGAATTAAATAGTTTGTCTACTGTTTTTTTAAAATCAGTCAAATATTCAGATACTTCTGTTTTCTATCAAAATATAATCTTACCACAGAATTAATTATTTTGGAAATTGTGAAATAACTTTGAAATTTAATTTGAAAAATTTGTCCTTAATAGAGCAAAAAGACTAAGAGCGACAATAACTATAAAAAAGATTAAGGACCAGCCTGCCATACTCAAACCTAAAAATTGCCATGGTATTTCAGCACAATTACCATCACCCATAAATAACGCATTTAAAACATCGGCAAATGGAAACACATCAATAATGTATTCAAGCGGAGGACCACAAAGCGGAACCTCATCTTCAGGAAGTCCTTGCAACCAAACCTGGCGACCAGAAATCCATACACCAGCAATAGCAAAAAGAGCTATAAAAAAAGAATACAGTTTTCTGGCACGACTATGCGGATTATGCAAAAATGCTACAAATGAACTAACCCCAATCAAGCAATAAAAAAACTGCTGAGTTATGCATAGCGTGCAAGCCTCTAGACCTAGAACCTTCATACTATAAGCTGCATAACCAAGCAATGAGCCTACTAGTATAAAAATAATTAGGTGTATTTGTCTTGGTAGAAGTTGAAGTAAAAAAGTATTCATTCTATTAAATTAATTTGAATTATGATTAGTTATCATACAAGTTTTTCAGGCTCATTGAACTTGGGACTTGAAAAAAAATCATTGATCATGGGAATAAAAAAGTCTAGAGGCTTTGTCTCATAATTTGGATCAAAACAATTCTGATCATATTCATGACAAAACTTTATAGCATCTTGATACCAAGGACTATTAATAAATAATTCTCTAGCATTTCTATCTCCACCTGAATGATGTGCATAGTAGTACATCTGAAAGACACCATGATGTTTTACAATCCAATAAGTCTTTTCTGATACAAAAGGTCGAAGGATTGCTGCTGCCATTTCTGAATGTGAATATGGAGCTAGACCATCTCCAATATCATGAAATAAAATCGCTATTACTATTTCCAAATCTTCCCCAGCAAAGTGGGCTCTTGTAGCACCTTGTAAACTGTGCTCAAGTCTACTAATTTGATAACCAGAAAAACTTGAATTAAGTAATCTCAGTGAAGCAATCAATCGCTTTGGAAGATCTAAATTAAATTCATCTTCAAGGTCATTTAGAAAAGCATACTCTTCAGCAGTTCCATTCTCCATACTTTTAAAACTAACCTTTTCCATAATAAATTATTCTTCCTTATATTCTTTTTGCACTATCCTTTAATAATCCAGCAACATAATGAGAAAACGAGTGTCTAACCATCATCAATAAATTTCCCTCAATATTTCGATAAATACAAACTGGTGCTTGCCCACATGTTGTTGATACAACTTTTCCTATAGTCAAGAAACCCTCTAAATCATAACTCATCCATCTAGACAATAAGGTGTTTACATTATTTCCTGAAAACTCCAGAATACCATAAGCTCCAGAACTATCTGTCGTAGTCATTCCTTTAGGGAGTAATTTAAACTTTTCAAGAAGTTGATCTTTATTATTTCTATTATGCA
This sequence comes from Candidatus Pseudothioglobus sp. Uisw_016, assembly GCF_048087635.1. Taxonomy (GTDB): domain Bacteria; phylum Pseudomonadota; class Gammaproteobacteria; order PS1; family Pseudothioglobaceae; genus Pseudothioglobus. The sequence goes on from NZ_CP159806.1 coordinate 1,618,279, forward strand.
GCAACCAAATTTCATCTGGGCTTATCCATAGAAAACTATCACCATTGTCATTGAGGCTTACAGATAAAGATTTAGGTGACTCTGCATTAAAAATGTCTTTAATACTATTAGCATTTTTTTTATGATCTTTTGATGTTCTTATAACCATTAAAGATAAATCTATAATCTCACGGCAAACTAGGTCATCCTGATTAATAAGAAAACCATCCTGATCCAAAACAGGTTGAAAAGTTGTTCTAAATTCCGGAATATTGTTTTCTACTAAACTACTCATTACCATCCACCTTTTCACCTTTAATATCATAAAAAACACTACTAGAAACTTCACAAGGGATTTCCTTTAAACCTTGTTTCTCTTGAACAATTTTAACTAATACTATTTCAGTCATTTTTGAAAGGCCACCCTTAAGTTGGGCCATTGCAATTGACCTTCTAAGTATGGGGCTAAAATAACTGGAGGTCACATAACCTATGGAACTTCCTTTATTATTAATTATGTGAGAACCTTCTGGAAGCACAACATGGGTATCTTTTGTTAATAGACCTACTAGTTGAAAGCGATCATCAGAATTGAGTGCAGAAATACTAAAAGAACGACGGCCAATGTAAGAAAAAGGTTTATCTTTTGCAAGGATCCACTTCATATTGACATCCATTGGCGTCATTGAACCATCAGTGTCTTGACCAACAATAATATAACCTTTCTCCGCGCGAAGTATGTGCATTGATTCAGTTCCATAAGGCGTTATATTCCATGGCTTTCCAGCCAATGCAACCTCATCCCAAATATACCGACCATAATTAGCTTCAATATTAATTTCATAAGCAAGTTCGCCAGAAAAACTAATCCTCATAATCCTTGCTTCTACACCACATACTGTTCCAGGTCGCCACTGCATAAATTTAAAATTATCACGCTCAAAGTCAATGTCTTGGCATAGAACTTTCATCAAGTTACGAGCATTGGGTCCAACAACTGCGACGGTTGCAAATTGGTCTGTAACACTACTAAGGTGAACATCTAATTCGCTCCATTCAGTTTGAAGCCACATCTCTAGAGCAGAGTAAACGCTTGCAGCACCCCCAGTTGTCGTAGTCATAATAAAATGATTATCATTTATACAGGTTGAAACACCATCATCAATGATCATTCCTTTCTCATTACACATAAGCCCATAACGACAGCTTCCTGGAGCAAGCTTCATCCAAGCATTGGTATAAACTCTGGATAAAAATTCTCTAGCATCTTTCCCTTGAACATCAATTTTTCCAAGAGTTGATGCATCCATCATTCCAAGTGAAGTTCTAACAGCAAGACACTCTCTATTAACTGCTTGATGAATATCTTCTCCACCCTTTGGATAATACCAAGGTCGATACCACTGGCCTACAACCTCGAACTCTGCTCCACTTTCTAAATGAGAGTCGTGGATTGTTGTATACCGTTGGGGATCAAAAAAACCTCCCACTTCCCTGCCTGCCATAGCGCCAAAATCAACTCCAGTATAAGCTGGACGAAATGTAGTTGTTCCAACTTCAGACAAAGGAACATCTAGGAACTGGGCTGCAACAGCGATACCATTGATATTACCAGTTTTACCTTGATCAGTTCCAAATCCCATAGCAGTGTAACGCTTAATGTGTTCAATCGAGCGATACCCTTCCCTAATTGCCAGAGCAACGTCTAAAGTAGTCACATCATTTTGCATATCAATAAACACTTTTGGCCTATTCAGAATTTCTATTGGCACAAAAAATTGACTAGTATTGTAGTAATCTAAATAATTTTCACTCATGGTATCTTGAGTAGATTTCTTAATTTCTTCCAAAGATAAAAGAGTCAATTGAGCTTTATTTTTTGCATCAATTACAGCATCCTGCCAAAATCCAATGGCGCTAATTGAGCCACACACTTGTCTATTTTTTCGCTCCTTTTGTGGCAAAAAAGCTTGGGAATCTTCATCAAAAAAAGTTTTTGCGCCACAATGACAGTCAAGGTGGACCACAGGATTAAAGCCACCTGATGTTGCCAATAAGTCACAATTTAATCTTTTTGAAGGACTAGTAAGCCTCCACTTCTTGCCTTGCATTTCAACCGAAGAAACCTCAATACCTTTTACAAGATTTGTTCCGTGTGCTTTTAGTACAGCATAACCCTGGAGAACTTCAATGCCTAATTTTTTTGCCTTTAAAACAGTTTCACTCTCAACACCAGATGGTCTAATATCAATGACCTTACAGTTAATCTCATTATTATTGATGTCAATTGCTGTGCTGTAGATGCTGTCATTATTGCCATACAAAATAACATCTTTGCCCGAAATTACACCAAACTCATTAAGATAACGCCTAACAGACTGACTCAACATTATATTTGCCAAATCATTCGTTTCAAATAACATAGGGCGCTCATGAGCACCAGTTGCCAATATAACTTCTTTAGCTCTTATCTTATGAAGCACTTTCCTAGCAGATTGTGTACCTTCTGATATTAATGACTCACCAGTAGCATTAGTTTGCAATACCTCTATATAGTTATGGTCATACCAAGCATAGGCTGTTGATCGGGAGAGTAATTTCAAACGACTATTAGCTACATTTTTAAATTCAAGTAACTTATTAAGATTATCATAATGCCAACTAATGGCATTATCATCACTTTTAAATTCATTAAATAACTCCCCACCTAAATGTGCTCGCTCATCAACCAATATAACCCTTGTTGTTTTAGAGTTATTGAGAATTTCTAATGCAGCAGTTATTCCTGCTACGCCACCTCCAACAACAAGGACCTCAGTATGATGGAAAATATGATCATAAACATCCTTATCTTTTTCAGTAGGTGCTTTTGAAAAGCCTGCAAGTGATCTTAAGCTATCTTCAACCATTGCCCATACCTTTTGCTTTATAAAGGTTTTATAATAAAAACCTGCTGGCATAAATCGATGCAATGGTTTAATTAAAGCGCGAAAATCAATTGAATTTGGATTACTAGAGCTCACTGCACTTAAGCCATCATAAAGCATAACTTCAGTTGCCTTCAAATTAGGCGTATAGCGCTCACCAATTTCTAGTGAAACAAGTGCGTTAGGCTCTTCAACACCTGAACCCATTAAGCCACGCTTACGTCCATACTTAAAGCTTCTAGCAAAGAACAGAACGTCATTTGCTATTAATGCAGAAGCTAAGGTATCTCCCTTATACCCCTTATAGGATTTGTTATTAAATATAAAGCTTAGAGCTTCAGATTGATCTATAAAGTCACTCTTATGATTCTTTAATCTCATGATGGATTCTCGCTCATTACCTCTCCAAATGCCGCAACCTCAAGAATTTCATGGCTAATCGTAGATCTTTTAACTAAGAAATATTTACGACATCCATTAGTATGGACCCACTGCTCCCAGTGATCTCCTTTGTGATTAGTGCGATAAAATACATAATCAGCCCACTCATCATCACTAAGCTCTTCAGGATTTTGAGGTCTGGCAATGAAAGCCTCTCCAGCAGGAGAAAATTCATTTTGATCTCTCGATTCTTTACAATATGGACAATCTATCAAAAACATAATATTACCTTTATATATAACTAATGTGCAACTCCTGCTGCACCGTGCTCGTCAATAAGAGCTCCACTTGTAAAACGATCAATATGAAATGGAACTGCTAACTCATGCTGCTTATCTTGGGCAATAGTGTGAGCAAAAACATTTCCAGAGCCTGGAGTCGCTTTAAAGCCTCCAGTTCCCCAGCCACAGTTAAAGTAAAGCCCTTCAACTTTTGTTGGACTAATTACAGGACAAGCATCAGGGCAAACATCAACTATGCCTCCCCATTGACGGTTCATACGAACTCTCGAAAAAATTGGAAACAATTCAAGTATTGCAGCAGCGCAATGTTCTACTATCTTTGCACTACCTCTTTGAGCATATGAGTTGTAACCATCAATACCAGCTCCAATAACTAAATCTCCCTTATCGCTTTGGCTTACGTAACCATGAACAGCGTTAGACATTACTACCGTATGAAGAATTGGTTTCATAGCTTCAGACACAAATGCTTGAAGAGGGTGGCTTTCAACTGGCAATCTTAATCTCGCCATTTTTGCAACAACTGAAGAGTGCCCTGCACTTACGCAGCCAACTCGATCTGCCATAATATCACCCAGTGTTGTCTTAACGCCTTTTACTCTTCCTTCTTCAACCTCGATGTCAATAACCTCACAATTTTGTATAATGTCAACTCCAAGATTTGAAGCGGCCCTGGCAAAACCCCAAGCAACACCATCATGCCTAGCAACGCCAGCACGTGCCTGGAAAGATGCTCCCATAATTGGGTATCTTGCATTTTTAGAAGTATTAATAATTGGAATTTGTTCTTTTATCTCCTTGTGGTCAACTACTACGGCATCAACACCATTGAGCACATTAGCATTTACTCTTCGCTCAATATCTCTCATATCTTGCAGAGTGTGCCCAAGGTTGTATACTCCTCTCTGACTAAACATAACATTGAAGTTTAGATCCTCACTAAGCCCCTCCCAAAGTCTCATGGAGTGCTCATAAAGACTAGAGGCCTCATCTCTTAAATAGTTTGAACGAATAATAGTGGTATTTCTGCCAGTATTTCCACCACCAATATAGCCTTTTTCAAGAACCGCTACATTTGTAATACCGCACTCTTTAGCTAAATAATAAGCTGTAGCTAGTCCATGGCCACCACCACCAATAATAATAACATCGTACTTAGATTTAGGTTTTGATAATGGGATCGCTTGATCCCATTCTTGATTGCCTAATCCAGCCTTAAATAACGAATACCAAGAATATTTTTTTTGCATAATAATTTAAGCTCAAACAATAAAACTATAAATCAAGAACTACGTCACTTGTGGGATAAGAACAACAAGTAAGTATGTAACCCTCTTCCTCATGAGACTTTAAAAGCCCGCCCTGAGAATCCATCTCAACTGTACCTTCTATCATCTTGGTACGACATGTTCCACATAGCCCCATAGAGCAAGCAAAAGGAACTGTAATGCCTTGTTTTTGAATTGAAACCAATATACTCGAATTACTGCCACAAGACACCACCTTATCACTCTTCGACAGGGTGACATTATATTCATTTATTCCACTATCTGGAACTTTATGTTCTGGCAATTCCAGATTAACTGCCATATTACTTTGAGCAGTTGAACTCTCAATATCAAAGCTCTCTTGATGATAAGCAGACATATCAAAATTGCTCGATTCTAAAATCTTTTTTGCATTTTGCATATAAGGTTCTGGCCCACAACAATATACCTCTCTATCAATGAAATCTGGCACAAGCTCTAAAAGCAGTTCAGAACTTAAAAATCCACTAGGTCCCTCCCAGTTTGCATCTGGTTTATCACATATAAAATGCCTTTTAAAGTTAGTCTGATGAAGTTCATAAAACTCAAGCTCTTCTTTTGAAATTAGGTCTTTGGGAGATTGTGCATTATGGATAAAGACTAAATCAACATTTATAGATAAATCAATAAAATATCTTGTCATTGAGAGCATTGGGGTAATACCACTTCCACCTGACATGAGTAAAATTTTGGGCCTAGGCTGATCAAGGGCAACACTAAAAGACCCTCCAATATTAAGGGCATCAATGCAATCACCAACCTTCAAACTGTCATGCATCCAGTTTGTAACGACCCCATCTTGCATCCTTTTATTGGTAATGGTAATTGTGTGGGGTCTCGTTGGACTGGAGGCAATGGTATAAGTTCTCATTACCTCAATACCATCTATATTTAAAAATAGAGTTGTATGCTGTCCTGGCAAAAACTGAAACCATGCATCCTTCTTGGATTTAAAAGTAAAACTCTTAACATTGTGAGTTTCATTTTTAATCTCAATACACTCTAGAGGTGAAAGGTCTCCCACCCATCGATCAAGATTTTCAATATTTATATTAGGAAAAATTAATTCACTCATCTTACTTCAACTCAATATTTAAATAATTATTTACAATTTTATCATTGCCTTATAAGGTTGTATAAATAACAAAAGAAAAACAAACTGTTTTTAAAACCCAATTAAAAAATTACCCTAAGGCATAGGAATTATATGTTTTTTTCTAGCATTCATTCCCTGAAAAATAATCGCCATAAATATAGCGCAACCGCCAATTAAAGTGTTTGTACTCGGAACCTCGTGAATGCCGAATATTGGAAGCCATGCCCAAAAAATACCCAAAACAACCTCAAGTAATGAAAGCATTACAAGCTCACCACTAGGCAAATATTTTGCCCCTAAGCCATATAATATAAGGCCAACTCCAACTACTAAGCCATGCATCATACTAATTCCAATATTGGCTGAGGCCATTTCAAAACTACTTCCACTTACTAGAATTAAAATTGTTGCCCATAACATGCAAAAAAAGCCAGCAAGGGCAGGCGTTAATAATTTAGGCACTTCAGGATTTTTTCGAATTGTAATTGTGTATATTGCAAAACCCAAAGCTACAAAGAAACCATAAACAACGCCTAATAAAGTAGTTGATTTTTCAGTATCCCAAACCATAATTGTAATTCCAGCAGCAACAATTAACATATTTATAAAAGTGATAGGGCTCAACCTTTCACCTAAAATAAGGTAGCCTAAAAACGCAGAAAGAACTGGGGACAGCGCAAGCATTAATAGAGTAATAGCTACTGTTGTTGTTGTTAATGCATAAATCCATCCAAAAAATGTAAATGACATTACAACGCTTCCGACCAAACTCCAGGAGTCAATCCTCTTAAACGTAAGAAAAAAATCTTTGCCTTCTCTAAATGCTACATAAATGAGAATCACCGATGTGATTATTAAACCCCTATAAAGTAGATATTGAAGTCTATAGTTTTCAGCATCTTCTAGTAGGCGTACAAGTGGCGCACCAAAACTCCAGATGATTCCGCTGATAACGACTAATAAAAATCCAAGAAAATATCTATTCTGCATGAAACCCCTATTAAACATAATGATTGACATTAATTATTTGCGCATTGTGTTCTTAAAATATATATCTGTCAATCATTTTTTTATGTACCAAGTTGAAACATTTAGCCTACTTATATTATTTGTTCAAAAAAATAAGTAGATTCAAATCATAGTAGCAGTTAAAATTCAACTTTAGCCCTATGGATCAAAGAAAAATCATGGAAAACTTGAGAGGTATTTTATTCATGATTCTTGCTATGGCAGGGTTTGCATTTGAAGATTTATTTATCAAAATGCTATCGGCTCATTTTCCAATATCAGAAGTAATAATAATTCTTGGCTTTACTGGAAGCATGGTCTTTCTAATTATTGCACTTCTTCAGCGTGCACCAATTTTTCATAAAGAGCTATTAAACAAGCATGTAATAATTCGCACAATTTGTGAGCTTCTGGGAGCGGTATTTTTTGTTACAGCAATTGCCTTAACGCCACTTTCATCTGCCACAGCAATCCTGCAAATAACGCCATTACTAGTAACCATTGGAGCTGTCATATTTTTTAGGGAAAAAGTAGGATGGAGGCGCTGGACTGCAGTATTTATTGGCTTCATGGGTGTGTTACTGATTGTGCGTCCTGGCTTTGAAGGTTTTATGCCAGCATCAATCTTTGCACTGCTTGGATCTTTATTTTTAGCTGCCAGAGATCTAGCTACTCGCGCAATGCAAGTTAAGCTTCCTTCAGTTACGATTGCCTTATATGCCTTTATAGCTTTTGGGATTTCAGGTATTTTGATTATTCCATTCAACTCACCAATGATAATTCCAACATTAAATCAAATTATTTATTTTATTGGAGCGTCTACCTTTGGAGTAATTGCTTATTATTCACTTGTTATTTCTTCTCGGATTGGCGAAATGTCAGTTATATCCCCATTTCGATATTCAAGAATAGTATTTGCAATGCTTCTTGCAATCATAATTCTTGGGGAGAGGCCAGATAGCCTTACCCTTATTGGAGCAACAATTGTTGTAGCTTCAGGATTTTATACATTCATACGTGAAACAGTTTTAAATAAACCGCAATGAGATTAAAGTTTTAGATCATGGCGCTAACTTCCTTTGAAAGAAACTAAAAAAATATATATTAAAAAAGCTTGCTATACTAAAGGTAATTGATTAACATCCGCACAAATTAACTCATGCACAGGAGTCGCTATGAATATGCCAAGAACAATACTTATACCAAATGGTGATAATATAGTTCATACATTCAGTGATAAGGAATTCCAAAACCGTCAAGAACGCCTTAGAAGTCATATGGCACAAAATAATATTGATAGTGTAATTTTTACATCTATTCATAGTATTAATTATTACAGTGACTTCCTCTATTGTTCTTTTGGGAGACCTTACGCGCTTGTTGTGACTCAGGATAAAGCAACAACAGTAACTGCAAATATTGATGGTGGTCAACCTTGGCGCCGAACTTTTGGTGAAAACCTAGTCTACACGGACTGGCAAAAAGATAGTTTCTTTTATGCCCTGCAGCAGCTTGTAAATAACGGCAATAAAATTGGCATAGAACATGACCATATAACTAAAGAGCGTTTAGATAAGCTTCAAGGTGCATTTAACAAATCAAAATTTATTGATATTTCAGTTGATTGCATGAAGATGCGCTCTATCAAATCAGATGAAGAAATTGCTCATATTATTCAGGGGGCAAATGTTTGTGATATAGGTGGGGCAGCACTAGTGGAGGCGATTAAAGAAGGTGCGCCAGAACATGAGGTAGCTCTTCACTCAACGCAGGCTATGGTCAGAGAGATTGCTAAGCGCTTTCCAAACTCAGAGCTAATGGACACCTGGACTTGGTTTCAATCTGGCATTAATACTGATGGCGCGCACAACCCCGTGACTACTAGGAAAGTTCAAAAAGGTGATATTCTTAGTCTTAATTGTTTTTCAATGATTGCAGGCTACTATGTTGCACTCGAAAGAACATTATTTTATGATCATGTTGATGACGAATCCCTGAGATTGTGGGAAATTAATGTAAAGGTACATGAGGAAGGAATGAAACTTATCAAGCCAGGAGTTGCATGCAAAGACATCGCACTTGAACTGAATAAAATTTTTGAAGAGTATGGCTTACTTGAAAGCAGAACTTTTGGATATGGTCATTCATTTGGAGTTTTGTCTCACTACTATGGCCGTGAAGCTGGAGTTGAGCTAAGAGAGGATATAGATACAGTGCTGCAAAAAAATATGGTTGTTTCTATGGAGCCTATGATTATGATTCCAGGAAGTCAGCCTGGTGCTGGTGGTTATCGTGAACATGATGTTATGGTATTAACTGAAGATAGCGCCTATGACATAACTAAATTTCCATTTGGCCCAGAGCATAATATTATTGCTTAGTAGTTTTAATAAAGCTCTAAAACTCAGATAAATGGATACTATTGATTATTCTTACCTACTACAAGAGTTGCAGATAGCGGCTCGAGAAGCTGGCAATGAGATTATGAAAATCTATGCCAATTCAATAAAGATCGACTTCAAAGAAGATGGGTCGCCCGTAACCCTTGCAGATCAAGCTGCCGAGCATGTAATTCTTAAAAAACTTAAAGAGATTACCCCAGAGATCCTAATTATCTCAGAAGAAGACTCAAAAAGTCATAGTTCAAAAGCTACGAATCAGTTTTTTCTCATAGATCCACTTGATGGCACAAAAGAGTTCCTTAAAAAAGATGGCTTAGGTTCATTTACTGTAAATATTGGACTTATTGAAAATGGCATTCCAACTTTAGGGGTTGTTTATGCACCTGCACTTAACAGGATGTTTTTTGCATCAGTTACAACTGGCGCTTTCGAAGAATCAAATGACTTAATTAGGCCTATAACTATTCGAGAATTACCTCAATCTGGAGCTGTTGCTGTAGCGAGTGTTTCTCATCGTGACGAATTAACAAATACTTGGTTAAATGATCATAAAATTAAGAATACAACATCCATTGGGTCTTCATTAAAATTTTGTTTAGTTGCCTGTGGTGAGGCTGATGTCTATCCTCGATTTGGTCCAACTATGGAATGGGACACTGCTGCTGGAGATGCTGTATTGAGATGTGCAGGTGGCTCAGTTAAGCATCCAAATGATAAGCCGTTTAACTATGGAAAGTCTAATTATAGAAATGGTCCATTTATTGCTTATGGAAGTTTCTAGATCAAAAGAAATAATAACTCTTACTAATTAAACCATCCTAACTTTCGTAAGAATATATCTCTACCATCATCTCGTCTGCAATTAGCTCAAGCTTATCTCTAATAAGGTTTTCGTCAAGGGAGACTGGCAAATGAAGAGTAATTTGTGCTTTGAAAAGCTGCTCTCCAGACATAGAGGCATCAATTATCTCGGTATTTAACTCCTCTACATTTGCTTGCAAATCATCTGCTAGAACATGAGATAGTTTATTGATAATGCCAACATGATTTTGACCAATAAGTTCAATGTTATAACTCTTTACATTAGATTGTTTTAATGGAGAAGTTTCTTCGCATGCTATTTGCAATCCTAAAGACGATGAAACCAACTCTTTACTTAATTGAGTAGCATTTTTGGATGGCACATTAACCTTCAGAATTCCTGCAAACTTTCCTTCAAAGCTGGACATATTACTCTCAATCCAGTCACCATTATTGGCCACAATAATCTTTGAAAGACCGTCAATAAGGCCAGGTTTATCGTCACCTAAAACACTAATCAAAAATGATGTCATAAAATTTTTATTTATAATCTTCTACACTTGGACAAGAACAAATTAAGTTCTTATCGCCATAGACATTATCCACTCGCGAAACTGGCGGCCAGTATTTAACTCGCCTTAAACTTTCGACAGGATATGCTGCCTCTTCCCTGGAGTATGAAAAATTCCATTCCGTAGATGTTACCATTTCTAAAGTATGTGGAGAATTAATTAGCGGGTTATCTTCTGTAGAGTATTCTCCAGACTCAACTTTTAGTATCTCTTTTCTGATTTGTATCATAGCATCACAAAATCGATCAAGCTCATCTAATGACTCAGACTCTGTTGGTTCAATCATCAACGTTCCAGCAACTGGAAATGACATGGTTGGGGCATGAAAACCGTAATCAATGAGTCGCTTAGCTACATCATCTACACTTATACCAACTGTGTCTTTAATGGGCCTAATATCAATAATACACTCATGGGCAATCCTACCATTTTCATCACTATAAAGTATTGGATAGTGCTCTTCAAGTCTCTTTAATATATAGTTTGCATTTAAAATTGCATTGCATGTAGAAGCATAAAGGCCTTCTTTACCAAGCATTGCAATATACATCCAACTGATAGGCAAAATACTGCCAGAACCCCATGGGGCCCCAGAAATACTTCCAACATCTGTGTTATTTAATGGCGTTGTTGGTAAAAAGTGTACTAAATGCTCTTTAACACCAATTGGCCCAACTCCAGGGCCACCGCCGCCATGGGGGATAGCAAATGTTTTATGTAAATTAAGGTGTGAAACGTCGCCTCCAAATTCACCTGGAGCAGAAACACCAACCATTGCGTTCATATTAGCACCATCAATATAAACCTGGCCTCCAGCATTATGAACAATTTCGCAAACCTCTTTTACATCCTTTTCAAATACTCCATGAGTCGAAGGATATGTAATCATTATTGCAGCTAAATTTTCAGCATGCTCTTTTGCTTTTGCTTTTAAATCTAAAAGATCAATATTGCCATCCTCTGCACTATCAATTACGATTACCTTCATACCAGCCATTTGTGCAGATGCTGGATTAGTTCCATGGGCAGAAGATGGGATTAAACAAATATTTCTATTTTCTTCACCTCTACTTCGATGATAAGCACGAATTGCAATTAATCCTGCATACTCGCCCTGAGCTCCTGAATTAGGCTGCAGTGATATTGCAGCATAACCTGTTGCCTCACAAAGCATTTCTTCAAGCTCACTAATCATCTCCTGATAACCTATGACTTGATTCATTGGAACTGCTGGATGGATCTGAGAAAATTCTGGCCAAGATACTGGTATTAATTCTGCTGCAGCATTAAGCTTCATTGTGCATGAACCAAGAGGAATCATTGAACGATCAAGTGCAATATCCTTATCCCCCAAATACCTAATATAGCGCATCATATTTGTTTCTGATCGATAGGTATTAAAAACATCATGCGTCAAGTAGCTTGATTTTCTTTTAAGACTTTTATGAATTTGAGTCTTATTTTTTTCAAATATAATTTGAGTATTTAGGCCAGATTCTGTATTAAATATTTTCCATAAGCACTCTATATCCTCAGGAGCACTCAGCTCATCAAATGAAACTGAAACAAGTGTCTTACTAAAAACATTTATGTTGTATCCATTCTTTTCAGCTTGCATAACTACTGCATCAGAGTTCTCAACTTCTATAGTTAATGTATCAAAAAATGTCTCATTTAAAATACGAAATCCCATTTCTGACATGCCGTCAGCAAAAACACTTGTATAGCGAAAAATTCGATCAGCAATATTTTTAAGTCCTTCTGGTCCATGATAAACAGCATACATGCTTGCCATAACTGCCAGAAGAGCTTGAGCAGTACAAATATTACTTGTCGCTTTTTCACGGCGAATGTGTTGCTCTCTAGTCTGAAGCGCTAGTCTATACGCAAGCCTCCCTTTAGTATCAACCGATGCTCCAATAATACGCCCAGGCATAGACCTTTTGTATTTGTCACTGATAGACATGAAGGCAGCATGAGGACCACCATAACCAATTGGCACTCCAAATCTTTGAGTATTACCAACTACTATGTCTGCACCCATTTCACCAGGTGGCTTTAAAAGTGTTAAAGAAAGTAAGTCTGCACTAACTGCAACGAGAGCTTTTTTTTGATGAACTAATTCTATTAAATTTGAGTAATCACTATAGCCGCCATAAGTATTAGGATATTGCAATAACACTCCAAAACAATCAAGCTCTTTTAGATCAGTTAGAGGGTCACCAACAACGACCTCAATATTTAGTGGCTCAGCTCGAGTTTTAATTACTTCAATATTTTGAATAAAACAATCATTAGCTACAAAAAAGATATTACTCTTAGATTTACTAACTCGATGACACAAAGTCATAGCTTCTGCGCAAGCGGTCGCCTCATCTAGCATTGATGCATTGGCTAAATCCATCCCTGTTAAGTCTGAGACCATTGTTTGAAAATTCATTAATGCCTCTAACCGGCCTTGAGATATTTCTGGCTGATAAGGAGTATAAGCAGTGTACCAAGATGGATTTTCTTGAACATTGCGCTGAATTACTGGTGGTGTAATTGCATTGTAATAACCTTGGCCAATGAATGACTTATAACGAATATTCATTCTAGCTAGATTTCTTAATTTTTTAAGGGCTGCCAACTCCGACATACCTTTAGCTATATTCATCGGTTTTTTTCGACGAATAACATCTGGCACAATCTCATCAATTAACTTATCTAAGTTGTCAAAACCAAGATAATCAAGCATCTGATTTTTCTGCTCAGTTGAAGAGCCAATATGCCTAGTAGTAAAGGCATCATTATTTAATAAATCTTCAATTTTTTTAGCCATTAAAATCTTTCCTTATTCCTCAATAAAACTGTTGTACGCGCTTTCATCCATTAACTCATCTAATTCTTTAGGACTTGATAATTTCACTTTGATAAACCAACCATCTCCCATAGAGTCATCTGTGACAAGTTCTGGCTCATCTTCTAAACGACTGTTAACTTCAACAATAGTTCCAGAAACTGGTGCAACTAAATCTGAAGCAGCTTTAACTGACTCAATTACGGAAATATTTTCTCCACGGCTACACTCATCTCCAACTTCTGGTAACTCAACATAAACCAGATCCCCCAATTGCTCTTGGGCAAAATCTGTTATCCCAATAACTACTAGATCATCTCCTTGCGATTGAATCCATTCATGATCTTCTGAAAATTTAATATTCATTACTGCTCCTCATATTAATATTTAACCTCTGTAATAGTTCTGTTTAACAAATGGCAGACTTACAACCTCAACTGCAATTTTTTTATCCCTAACTAATGCAAAAAGCTTGGATTTTTTTTCTATATAACTCTTTTTTAACCTTGCTATAGCTATTGGCCTATTTATGCTCGGGCCAAAGCCACCGCTCGTTACCTTTCCCACATTATTACCCAACTCATCTTCAATCATGGCTCCATCTCGAACAGGCATTCTTCCTTGTGGTTGAAGGCCAACAACCTTTAACTCAGAGCCCTCATTCAGGTGCCTCATAATAGTTTCGAAGCCTAAATAATTACCTTCTCTTTCTCCACCAGTTCTTCTTACCTTGGATAAGGCCCAGCCCAATGAAGACTCAACAGGGCTATGATGAATATCAAGCTCATGTCCATAAAGAGATAATCCAGCTTCTAAACGAAGAGAGTCTCTTGCACCTAAGCCAACCCATTCCACTTCTATGTTAGAAAGTAAAAGTTTTGCTAATTCCTCAGAATCTTTGGCTGCTAATGAAATTTCAAAACCATCTTCTCCTGTATAGCCAGACCTTGTTATCAAGCATTCAATTCCATTTATAACTACTTGTTTAGCAGTCATAAAAATCATTTCACTAATAGAAGGTGCAATCTCAGATAAAACTTTGTGGGCTGAAGGGCCTTGTAATGCTAAAAGTGCAGCATCTTCAAGAAACTCTACTTTACAGTCATCACCAATAGTACTTTGTAAATGAGCAAAATCAGCATTTTTACAGCCGGCATTAACTACTAAAAACAAATCTTCATCGCCCAGATTGGTAACCATCAAGTCATCCATTACGCCGCCAGATTTATTTGTAAATAAAGCATAGCACAATTTCATTAAGGGTAAATCAATAATATCAACTGGAACTATAGACTCAAGTGCTTTTTTTGCATTTGCACCAACCAACCTTATCTGTCCCATATGGGAGACATCAAAAAGTCCTGCTTTTTCACGTGTGTGGTTGTGTTCTTTTTTTATCCCAAGAGGATAACTTACAGGCATATCATACCCAGCAAATGGCACCATCTTTGCTCCAGCATCTAAGTGCATTTGATGCAAAGGAGTAGTTCGAATTAGCGTATCTTTAGACATTATAATTTGTCTCAAAAAGCCATATTATATAAGAATAGTTTATTTAGTTGAATTCAATTCGTCTTGAATTGATATAAATAGGGTAATTATGTGAATATCGACAGAATGGTTACAAGACTCACCCAGTCTTCCTTTAGTTAATCACAAAGTTTTATATCAGAATTAATACCCGTTATCCCTACTATATATAGGATAAGGCAATTCTCCTTTTTGGATTCGATGGATGTTTTCAGAAATAGTTTGTCCTGCTGAATTTGGATTACTTTGACCTGCAATGTGTGGCGTTATATAAACTGAAGGATGGTCCCAAAGTGAATTATTTTCTGGCAATGGTTCTTGTGCAAATACATCCAAAGCAGCTGCTTTAATATGCCCTTCACTAAGAAGAGTCAACAAATCATCCTCATTAATTATTCCACCTCTACCAATATTTATAATAAATGAATCTTTTGGAAGAAGGCTAAGCTCTTTTTTTGTAATAATGTTAGTAGTATCCGATGTTAAGGGAAGGACATTAATTAGAATGTTCGTCCTGCCTAAAAAATCAGAAAGCTGATCCTGGCCATAATAATATTTAATATCTGTCAGTGAAGATTTTTGATTAGCGCCCCAACCAATGACATTAAAACTTTGAGTAACTAATAATTCACCAATACTTCTGCCAATATTCCCTAGGCCCATGATGCCAATTGTTCGTTCCTCAATCTGAATAGAGCTTTGCTGAATCCACTGGCGTTTAAGTTGTTGAGATCTATAAAGATATTGATCGCTATGAAAATGCAAAACCCAGTGAAGTGCATGGAGACACATTTCATGAGTTAATTTTTTATCAACCAGGCGAATTATAGGTAATCCTTCTGGTAAGTCAGGATCACTAATAATGTGGTCTACTCCCGCCCCCAACGACAGAATTGCTTTTAAATTAGGATATTTTTTTAATATCCCTCGAGGATGCTTCCAGACAACAGCAAATTCAACCTCATTAACATCACCATCATCTGGATAAACTTTTATATCCATCTCTGGCATAGCTTTTTGCAGGCCATTTGACCAAACCTCCATATCCTCCCAGAAGTCTGTAGACGCTAATACTATTGACATAATTTAACCCATATTTATTTTCAAATTAATGTTGATATTTTAATTTAATTATTAAGACATTACTCTTAAAAATAGTTTTTAAGAAATTCAAGGTATCATGAATTTTTTTTAATAGCTAAAATCAAATATTAATGTAGAATATTAGTAATAATTTTTATCTAATTTTTTTATGTTTATCAGTGTTTTAGACTTATTTAAAGTTGGTGTTGGGCCTTCAAGCTCACACACAATGGGGCCTATGGTTGCTGCCAATGATTTTATGACGCATGTCAAAAAATTTTTAGATTCAAATCCTGCTGGTGATATGCGTCATATTAGATGTACTCTAAAGAATTCTTTAGCTTACACTGGAGTTGGCCATGCAACAGATAAAGCTGTCACTCTTGGACTTAATGGATATCTTCCAAATACCATCATTAAAGAGAATATGGATGAAGTCATTGAGAGAACTTGGAACTCAAAAAATATAGCTATCAACAACACTCAAAAAGTTTCATTCTTTTCGGAAGATGATATCATTTTTGATACTAGGAACTCATTAAAGCAAAACCCTAATGGCATGGTTTTTGAGCTTCTTGACAAGACAGATTCAATTCTAATTTCACATACTTATTTCTCTATCGGTGGTGGTTTTATATCTACATTAGCAGAAATAGATAATGTTGAAGCGCCCATTGCAGCTGAGCCAAGCTCAGCCTATCCATTCCCGTTTGATAATTCAGATCAAATGCTGGAAATGTCTAAAAAGCATGATAAGACTATTTGGGAAATGAAGCTCGCCAATGAAATAGAAAATATTCCTGAAAAAATTCTGAATAAAGAGCTTGATACTATCTGGAACGCAATGAAAACTTGTGTTGAGAGTGGTCTTGCAACTGAAGGTATATTACCGGGTGGTTTAAATACCAAGAGGCGCGCAAAAAAATTACATGAAAGCCTCCAGAGTGATCCAGAAAATACAAATTCTAGTGACTGGCTTTGTGCATATGCCATGGCAGTAAATGAAGAAAATGCTGCTGGTCACATGGTAGTGACTGCGCCCACTAATGGAGCAGCAGGTGTCGTTCCAGCAACTCTTTACTACTTTTACAAACATAAGTCGGCAACTCAAGAACAAATTCGTCAATTCTTATTAACAGCATCTGCGATTGGTGGGCTAATAAAACATAATAGCTCTATATCAGGAGCTGAGGTTGGCTGTCAAGGGGAGGTAGGTTCAGCATCCTCAATGGCTGCTGCAGCTTTATGCACTGTTAGAGGCGGCACAACAGCGCAAATTGAAAATGCTGCAGAAATGGCCCTAGAACACCATATTGGAATGACGTGCGACCCAGTAAAGGGTCTTGTTCAAGTTCCTTGTATTGAGAGAAATGGATTTGGCGCAGTTAAGGCGTATACTGCAAGCTCACTTTCGCTTAGAGAAAGTGGTGAACATTTAATTTCGCTCGATCAGTGTATTGCTGCTATGAAAAGAACTGGCCTTGATATGTCTACAAAATATAAAGAGACGTCATTAGGCGGCTTGGCTGTAAGCTTTATTGAATGCTAAATTAGTCTGTATCAACTAGCCCTGCGCCTGCACCTGAAGCTCTAGACTCAGCACTTGATTTAACCAAGCAGCGTGAAAAGTAACTATAAATTGCCTGCCAATTCTCCTCTACTTTAATGCCATTATGAAGTACTCTTAATTTTTCTTCAGCTAACTTAAATTTTTTAACATTCTTACCTTTATAGGATTTATCACTCATTACTAGAGGTGAAATTAACATATCAGCATTGCTGCTTAATTCTATAGGATTAGTTGATGTGCTTAAAACCTCCCACTCTTCATTATCAGTTAAGTTAACTTGAAATTGATTTTTATCTTGATCAGTCCAAACTACTTTTAGCCCATTACATTTATTAGCACCAAGAGCAGAGACAACTAAAAATGGAGAATCAACATTACTAATTTTTAATTCACTGACTCTACTATTAATCTCAACCCAATCAACACTGCTTGAAGATGCCTCTAAAGAAGATAAGAGCTTCTCTTCTGAACAAAATAAATGCCCCCCTGCTTTTGTTTTTTCAAATTTAATCGATAAACTACTTGCTTGACTATCTAGATTATCAAGCGCTTTTAAGCTACATAGCGAAGGGTCAAAACCATTTTCTGAAATCCACATATTGGCTCTTGCAAAGTCTTCTGAAAGACCAATAGGAGCTTCTACACCAAAGGCTGCTCTAGTGAAATAAAAAAGAACTTCATTTAATGAAATTGTTAAATAACTTTCTGACATGTACAATTTATACACGGAAATGACTGGGGTCTTCCCGCAATTGGAAATGACCAGCAATCATGGTTTGGCTCTGACAGTTGATCAGGCATTGGAGCGCCTTGATACATTGATATCCGAGTCCATAAGTCGGACTTTGGATCAAACTTTGAAGCCCCAAAAAAGGCTAACTTAAAACGTAATAAATCTAGTGGCCTCATGGATTCACTTAATAAATTATCCTGAACTTCAGAATAAGGCCTGACAAAAGTATTTTGAATTCGACGAATGATATGTCTAAATTCTGGGTACATCATTACAAACTCACTGATTGAAATATCATTAGAAGTGGATGACAATACTTTATTGAGCTGACTTACATCTCTACCTATAGCCAGTGGCATCTCTTGCTCAACGCCATCATCGGTTCCTTTAGAGCCAAACCTAGGCTCCAACTTATCTTCAGAATAGTACCAAAAATGCTGCTGTGATTCTTTTAAAGAAAAATCAATACTAGTAGCCCATTGATAAGAACCTTCAACAACTTCTTTTAATTGGGCTAATGACATATCTGCATTAAATTTTGGAATTAAATTAGTTGACATTGTCTCTGCAAGATCATCTACTAGTGGACCATGAGGCTCAATAATTAAAGAAACAACCATCTCTTGACATTCTAATGAAAAATTATCCTCTACAAACTGGTAAATTCCATTCCAAGGATAGGGTCTAGATATATTAAACTCATCTTCACACCAAATCCTAAGCGATTGTATTTCGTCTGTTAAGCACAAGATTCTATCAGCCTGGACAGTATCCTCAACATTCCATTCATCAACATGCTGACTAACCTGAAGCAGTGACTTTAAGAAAACTTTAAGAGTGCCTTCAATTGGAGTTTCAATTGATCTTACTCTTGCTAATGCGGTTTCTTTTGCAACAACCCAATTATGAATTAATGCTGGGTGTTTAAGTAAAAATGGAGCCATACCCAAGCCTGTTGCATTTCCCACACCAATAAATTGACGTGTAGTTTTATCAAGTTTAACTGCTTTTTTACCACCTCTTTCTTTTGCAAGCTCTTCAACTGAATCAATTGTAAACCATCGAATTAAATAAACAGTTAACAACTCCATTTGAAATGGCGCTTTACACTCTTCACGATCAGCAATCTTAGCTCGATCTGCACAGCCAAACTTTCCACTTCCATATACCGCGGAAGTTCTCATTAAATAACCTACAGAAGTTAATAAATCGATATCTGGTTGATGACCTTTTGATAGAGAGTCAACTGCATTTTTAAATACTCTTAAACTTTTATTTGCTCTTGCTAAAGCAAGCTCACTTGGTCTATATCGCCCCCCTTCCTGCTTGGGGGTATTATTTGCTAAATAGTCAATATCTTCTTGAGTGGGTACACCGTCAAAAAGATTAAAAGTTGCATCCCATACTTCTGCAATAACTCTATCAGTTCTCATTTCATCTGGTATTTTTTGAGTAAAGGCAACCAATGAATATGTCCTATTTGGAGTCGTCACAGCATAAATACTTAAACCATAACCATCCTTATCAACTTCTCGACGAGTTCTCTCAAATTTCCAATTCTCACGAGCCATTCGTCTTATAAGCGTTCGCATAAAACTTAAACGAGTAGGGAATGAAGAACCCATTCTCTCAAGACGCATAACCTTTTCAGGTGATCTCATAAAATCAGATTCAATATCAATAATTGCAGTTTCTGTAGTCATAATTCCAATTATAAAGGTTCAAATGATGCTTCAAAAAAGTTTAGCCAGTTCTTACCCATGATTGAATCAATATCATTGCTATTAAAACCAGCACTTTTTAGGCCAGTTGCAATATTTAAAAAGTCACGGTTATCACGAAACCACTTTGGCTGATCAGGGAAACCTGCAAAACTTGCAGAGCCCTCTCCAAAGTCACGCTCATTTGTCCAGGTTCCATTTCTCATCCATTCAACAACACTGTCAGGTTGATTTTGGCATAAATCAGTTCCAATACCAATATTATGAACACCCATAATTTCGGCAGTGTCGGCAACCATATTGCAGAAACTCTCTAGTGAACAGTTGGTGCCATCTTTAAGATGGTGCGCATAGACTGAAAAGCCAAGCATACTGCTACTTTCACCTAAAGCCTTAAGAACTTTATTAGACTTATTTCTTAATGCAGGATGCCAAAAAGTTGGATTAGCGTGGGTAATTGCAATAGGGCGCTCTGAGATTTCAATCGCCTCAAGTGTAGAAATTTCTGAAGAATGGCTCATATCAACCACTAAGCCAACTCTATTCATTTCTTTAATTACTTGCTTACCCATTCGAGTTATACCTGGGTCATTTTCTTCATAGCAACCTGTGCCCAATAAGCTCTGATTGTTATATGTGAGCTGCATAAATCTAACACCCAATTGATGACATATTTCGACTAATCCAATGTCGTCTTCAATTGGCGAACAGTTCTGAAACCCAAAAAATATTGCAGTTCGTCCCTCAATTTGAGCTTTAAGAACATCACTTGCAGACTTACCATGAAAAATTAAATCTGAAAAATTCTCAAAACGGCGTTTCCAATCAATAACATTTTTCACCATCTCTTGAAAGTCTTCATGGTAAGAAATTGTAACGTGGACCGCACTAAGCCCGCCATCATTAATTTGTTTGAAGACCTCTTCACTCCAATTGTTGTATTGAAGTGCGTCAATAAAAAGTGATGGATGAGCCATTATGGGTTTCCGCTAGAAATATATGAAGTTTTAACTTGAGTATATAGCTCTTTTGCATATGATCCTTGCTCTCTAGGACCAAAACTTGAGTTTTTTCTACCGCCAAAAGGGACATGATAATCAGTACCAGCCGTTGGTAAATTCACCATTACGCACCCACTCTCTGCGTTTCTTCGAAAATGACTTGCTCGTGATAGTGACTGAGTAATAATGCCTGAAACAAGACCAAAATCTGTGTCGTTGGCAACTGATAGAGCTTCGTCATAATCTGCAACCTTAATAACGCAAGCCATAGGTGCAAATAGTTCTTCTCGGTTCACTCGCATAGTGTTATTACCTCCAACTAATAAGGCAGGCTGCATATAAAAGCCAGGATTATCGAGCTCCAGTTTTTCACCGCCACATACTATTTCACAGCCTTCTTCTTTAGCTAAAGACATGTATTTAAGATTTGAGTCAAGTTGTTGTTGACTTGCTACTGGACCAATTTGAGTCCCTTCGTGGAGCGCATGTCCAACCTTAAGAGCTGAAGTAGATTGATTCATTCGATCAACAAACTCATCATGAATTGATGCATGAACAACTAACCTTGATGAAGCAGTACACTTTTGACCTGTACTTCCAAAAGCACCGCCAGTAGCCGCAGCAACAGCAACATTAATATCTGCATCATCCATTACAACTAATGGATTTTTAGAGCCTAATTCTAATTGGAATTTAGTTAGGTTTTTTGCCGCAGCACCAGCTATTTTGAGCCCAACATCATAAGACCCAGTAAAACTAATAGCATGGACTTTTGGGCTTTCAGCTAAAGCCTGACCGATAGATGATCCAGATCCCATAACTAAATTAAATAATCCTTTTGGTATGTCTTGTTTTGCAATGATTTCTGTTAACGCTACTGCACTTGCTGGAGTTAGATTAGCAGGCTTCCAAATAACTGCATTACCAAATGCTAATGCAGGGGCAATTTTCCAGCTTGCAGTCGCAGTTGGGAAATTCCAAGGAGAAATAATTGCAACAGTCCCCATAGCTTCTCGTCGAACATCAATTTCAATGTTTGGCCTAACTGAATCTGCAGTATCGCCACTTTGACGAAGCACTTCAGCAGCGTAGTAAGTAAAAAATTGACCAGCTCTATAAATTTCTCCTTTGCCTTCAGCTACCGGTTTACCTTCTTCACGAGAAAGTAGCTCTCCTAACTCAGCACTTCGAGTCATCATCTCCTCACCAATCTTCATCAACACAGTTTGTCGCTGCTCCAAACCAGTAGCAGCCCATTGCTTTTGCGCAATTTGAGAAGAGTTAAGGGCGTCTTCTAGCTGAGCATTATTTGCTTGCGCATACTCACCAATGACATCGTTAGTGTCGGAAGGATTTATGTTAGATATCGAACTAGAACCCTTGACCCAGTCGCCAGCTATAAAGTTATTTGACAGATTTGACATTATTTTTTATTTATTTTTAAAATATTAAATTTTACTCTTTATTGCTGATTTATCAAGAATATAAGGCAATAAGTAAATATAGTATTTTTCATGTTTGTATGAAAAATTAATGTTGCATTTAACAAATATTTAATCTACGATACATATATTAAATATATTGTAATCAAACTATTATGGCTAACTCTTCTGAAAGACTTGGTAGGGATGCAAGAAGAACAGATCGACTAAAAGTCAAGATTGAAATGCTCCCTACTTTGAAGCGCAAAATCCCACTTACAGAGCCAATGAGTGAAGAGCAGATTTTAAAAATGGATGACGCATCTTTATCAATTCTTGAAGATGTAGGTGTTGAGTTTCATGACCCAATTGCCCTCGAAGATTGGAAGAAGGCTGGCGCTGACGTCAAAGGTGAGCGTGTTCGTTTTGATAGAGGCCTTATTCGTGAACTAATCTCAAGCATCCCAGAAAGCATCACTATGAATGCCCGTGACCCAGAAAAATCGCTAGAAATTGGTGGCAATAACTCTATTTTTGTTCCGATGACTGGTGCCCCTTTTATATGTGATCTTGAAAACAAAAGGCGCTGGCCAAAACTTGAAGATCTGGCTAACTTTCACAAACTATCTCATATGCTTCCTGCCATTCATTCAAGCGCTCACCATATCGTTGAACCAATGGACCATCCAATCTCGCATCGTCACCTAAGAATTACTTATTCTTCTATGAAGCACTCAGATAAAACTTTTATGGGCATGACAAGTAGTGGCAAGAATGCGGAAGATGTAATTGAGATGTGCAAGATTCTATTTGGAGAGAAATACATGGATACTCATCCAGTAGTTACTGGGAATATTAATGGAAACTCTCCACTTGTTTGGGATCAAACCATGCTCTCAGCATTAAGGGTATTTTCTGCACATAATCAGCCCGTACTCTGTTCTCCTTTTGTACTTGGAGGCGCAAACACACCAGCGAGTGTAGCACCAACTGTTGCTCAGGTAAATGCCGAAGCTCTCTCTGCGCTAGCATACACACAAGTAATAAGGAAAGGATCGCCAGCTATCTACGGTCACTACTTAGCAACCGTCTCCATGCAATCTGGCGCTCCAATGGCGGGAACTCCAGAAATTTCGCTTATGAATTTTATGATTGGCCAAATGGCTAGGCACTATAAGGTTCCATGGAGAAGCTCTAATACACTTGGCGGATCTAAAGTTTTTGATGCCCAATCAGGCTATGAGAGCGCATCTACAATGATGGCCGTTCTTTTATCTGGAGCAAACTATATTTGGCACTCTGCGGGGTGGAATGAAGCTGGAATGCACTGCTCAATGGCAAAATTTGTAGTCGATGCTGAGCAATGCGAAATGGGCTACAGGATGGCAGAAGGTATTCGCTGGGATGATTTTGAGGAAGGTTTAGCAGCAATAAGAGATGTTGGTCCTGGGGGTCACTATCTTGGACACCAGCATACAATGGATAATTTTCAGCGAGCATTTTTTATGCCTAAATTATTTGACAATAACTCCATTGAACAGTGGCAAGCTGATGGGAGTAAGGACACTATTCAAAGGGGAATTGAGGGGGCAAAAAAACTACTGGCTGATTACCAAGAACCAAAACTTGATGAAGGTAAGAACGAAGAGCTTCTTGACTTTATTCAAAGAAGAGAGAGGATAATTCCAACAATGGAAGCACTAAATCAAGAGTATTAAGTTATGAATAATAAATCAAGAGTTGTTCTTATAACTGGTGCCTGTGGGGGAATTGGTAAAGCGCTTGTTAATAAATATTTAAGCCAAGGAGCTTCGATTGCGATTGCTGATAAATCTGAAGAGAATTCTTTTAATCTGTCTGAGGAAATTCAAAAAAAAGGTGGAAATTCTTATGCATTTCCTGGTGATTTGTTGGATCAAAACTATTGCGATAATCTAGCAAATGAAGTAAATCAAAAACTTGGAAAAATAGATACTCTCATTAATAATGCGGGTGTAATGCGCCGTGGTGATATTACCCAAGCATCTGATGAAGATTTTGAGCTATCGATGAAGATAAATGTTGAAGCGCCTTTCCGACTAATCAGAGCTGCAATACCACTAATGGCTAAAGCTGGCGGTGGCTCTATTGTAAATGTTTCGTCCTGTTGGGGTATAAAGCCAGGACCAAATCATCTAGTTTACTGCACAACTAAAGCAGCTTTAGCGGCAATGACTCAGTGTCTTGGAAGAGATCATGCCCATCAAAATATTCGTATTAATGCAGTTTGCCCGAATGAAGTAAATACCCCAATGCTTAGAACAGGTTTTGAGATAAGAGGCCTAAACCCCGATGATGCTATCAATGAATTAAATCAATCAGTACCCATAGGTCACATAGCTGAGCCTGAAGAAATTGCTGATGTTGTTAACTTTTTAACTTCAGATGATGCAAGATATATCTGTGGCTCTTTGGTGGAGATTAATGGTGGAAAAGCTGTTTACTAATAAAATTATTGTTATTACAGGGGCTACTAAAGGTATCGGCTTAGCCTGTGCTGAACGTCTTCAAAAAGAAGGCGCAAGAATTTGTTGCATTCAAAGAAGTCACTCAAATTTATTTGATTCTTTTGAATTTGATTTGCTTAAAGAAGAAGGGTGTTCAAATAGCATCAAGGCAATCATTAAGAGATATGGGCGCATTGATGTATTAATCAATAATGCTGGAATGATGAAGGAGTCCTCCATGCAAGATACAACCCTTGAAACCTGGAATCAAACATTAGCATTAAATTTAACAGCACCATTTTTATTAAGCAAACTTGCTATGCCATTTTTAATTAAATCTAAAGGCTGTATAGTCAATATTGGCTCGATTGAGGGATTAGGTGCAAACCCAAATCATGCTGCTTATTGTGCAAGCAAAGCTGGTCTTCATGGTCTTACCAGAGCTACTGCAATTGATCATGGAAAAGATGGAGTTCGTTGTAATGCAGTTGCGCCTGGCTGGATAGATACTGAGCTAAATGAAGAGTTTATTAAATCAATGCCAAACCCAAAACACTTTAGAGAAAATATAGGTAATATACATCCACTTCAAAGGACAGGAAAAACAGAAGAAGTAGCCTCTCTCGTTTCGTGGCTTGCATCATCAGAATCAAGTTTTGTGACTGGACAGGTTTATACGATTGACGGAGGCAGGATGTCAAGAATTAGCCTACCAAATCCTTAGGAGAAAATATCAAGTAATGGGTCAAATCAAGCTCCCAAAAAACCCTGGTGATACAGGCTGGAAAGAAATCCTTCCTAAAAGAAAGCTTAATCAACAGCTTATTGACAATATCAACATAGACTATCTGATTATTGGCGGGGGTTTTGCTGGCCTCTCTGCAGCACGTCGATTAAATCAAATCAATAAGGATGCAAAAATTGCAATACTTGAAGCCTGTGAAATTGGCGAGGGTCCCGCGGGAAGAAATTCAGGCTTTATGATTGATCTTCCTCACAACCTAGCCTCCGATGACTACCTTGGAAGTTTAGAAAAAGATCGTGAACAGACCCTTATTAATCGCTCAGCAATTCAGTTTGCCAAGAGCGCTTCAGAAGAGTATGAAATGCCCTTTGAAGCAATACAACTTGTCGGTAAAACAAATGCAGCAGCAACCAAAAAGGGTGTAAATTTCAACACTGAGTATGCCAAACATCTGGATAAAACGAGTGAAAGTTATAAGATACTTGATACTCAAGAAATGAAAGATTTAACTGGAATTGACTATTATATTAACGGACTTTGGACTCCTGGTACAGCCATGCTTCAGCCAGCACTTTATATTCAATCGCTGGCGAATGGAGTTTCTAAACACTCCAATATAATAATCTATGAGAACTCTCCAGTGATTGACTTAATTGATGAAGGTATGCATGGTGGTGAAAAAATATGGAAGGCCAAAACCAAAATGGGGTCAATATCAAGTTCAAAAATTATATTGGCAGTCAATGGAATGGTTGAGCGTTTTGGATACTTTGAAAACAGACTGATGACTATTTTTACTTACTCATCCATGTCAAGAAAATTAACCTCAAATGAATCTAATATATTAGGAGGTTCAAAAGATTGGGGGATTACCTCAGCAGATGCAATGGGGTCTTCAGTTAGACGAATCTCGGGTATTGGTGGAGATCGCATTCTGATAAGAAATCGCTGGTCTTACAATCCAAATATGGAAGCTTCAGATTCATTTATGATCTCTGCAGCAAAAAGTCACTCATCATCCTTTAATGCTAGATTTTCTTCGCTTGATAGTGTCACTATGGAATATTGCTGGGGAGGAAGACTTTGCCTCAGCCTTAATAATGTCTTTGCACAGGGCGAAGTTGAAGAGGGTGTTTATTCTGCATGCTGTCAAAATGGTCTTGGAACAGCTAAAGGAACAGCAATTGGCATCATTACTGCTGAAAAAATTAGTGGGGCAATTAGTAGTCTTGTTCCTAATTTTGTTGATGAAGAAGCGCCAAAAAAATTGATGCCAAAAGCTATCATGTGGGCAGGTGTTAATGCCTACTTGGGCTGGAAAGAGCTTATGTCAGGAAAAGAAAAGTAGCTTTAAGCGTCAAGGCAATAGTACTAATTTTCCAACATATTTTTTAGCCAAGAAGTCTTTTTGGGCACTTACAATATCCTTAAGGGGATAAGTTCTGGATACTAATGGCTTAATTTCATTTCTTTCTATATAGCCAATTAAATTTTTAAATACTTGGGAGTCCTGGACAGTGCAGCCCATTAATGTTAAGTCTTTTAGATAGAGGGTTCTAATATCAAGTTCAACGATTGGACCTGCAATTGCTCCTGCAGCAGCATACCTTCCGCCTCTCTTTAAAACATCAAGCAGATCCGCCCAATCACTTCCAGCAACTAGATCGATAACAACATCAATACTTTCATTTTCTAAAGAGCTTACTAATCGATCTTCTCGATTAATAACCGCATCAGCACCTATCTCTTTAACTGCGTCTGCCTTTGATTTACTTGCTATTGCTACTACAGAAGCGCCCCGTCTTTTTGCAAGCTGAATTGCAGCAGATCCAACGCCGCCCGATGCACCTGTTATCAGAACAACTTCGCCTGCCTTAACATTTGAACGCTCTAATAGGTTTTCTGCTGTTGAGTAAGCACAGGGTATAGATGCAAGTTCAGCAGC
This sequence comes from Candidatus Pseudothioglobus sp. Uisw_016, assembly GCF_048087635.1. Lineage (GTDB taxonomy): Bacteria > Pseudomonadota > Gammaproteobacteria > PS1 > Pseudothioglobaceae > Pseudothioglobus. Next base: position 1,646,128 of record NZ_CP159806.1, read on the forward strand.
AGACCAATCACTTTCAATCTTAAAACTCTCTTCACTAAAAGCCAACATAAACTCTGCAAAAGCACCATCACATTCAGAGCCCATTGTCCAGCACTCGTAGGGTCGATATCCCACTGCATATTGCTGCATTGTTCTAACCAGAACACGTTCACCAATTCGCTCTGCATTGACTTTAACACCAACAGCAACTATTTCACCATAACAGTCAGCGCCTTGGATAATTGGGAAATTAAGCGGCACTCCAGCCCAACCTCCATCAATATCCTTACCTTGAAAATCTTTTGAATCAGTCTGACCAGTAACAGACTTAGAGTACCAGGCAGTTCGTGTATTGATATCAGTATTGTTTACTCCTGCACCTAAAACTTTTACCAACACTTGGTTGGAATTTGGCTCAGGAACATTTATATCATTTCGAAACTCAAGCATTTCAAAACCACCATGGCCTTTAGTTAGAACTGCGCTCATTGTCTTTGGAATTGTAATCATTATCTGGAATTATTTGATATTTTAAAAACTATATTAACAAATCTGATTCAAATGGGTAACTTGTCAGCAACTCATGTCCATTTTCAGTTATTAACACTTGCTCTTCGAGTTTTACGCCAGAGCCTCCACTAAATCTTCCAACATAGGTTTCGACGCACATCACCATACCCTTTTTTAATACACCATCAAAACTGTTTTCATTTAACTCCCAACTGAAAGGGATTGCTGGAAATTCATCACATAGTCCCACACCATGAAAAAGGACTGAATAATGTCGAAACTCATCCTTAGAATATTCCTTAGCATTAAGAGTTAACTCTTTAAAGGTTATCCCTGGCTTTAATAACTCCATATTTTTTTGGATTTGTTCATAGCCTAAAGTATAAATTTCTTTTTGCTCATTAGTTGGCCTCTCATCGCCACAAAGCCAGGTTCGTGACATGTCAGTACAATAGCCATATGAACCAACCAAATCAGTATCAAAACCCATCAACTCTCCAGCCTGGATTGGTCTCGATGAACACTCTTGGTACCATGGATTTGCTCTAGGGCCAGAGGCAAGAAGTCGGGTTTCAATCCACTCTGCCCCTCTATTGACTGCCTCCATCTGAAAACGACTCCAAAGCTCCTGCTCAGAAATACCAGGTTTAAAATAATTTCGCATTAACTCTACAGAACGCTCACAAGCAAAAATAGAGCGCCTCATTGCATCAACCTCATCATCTGATTTAACGAGCCTTGCTAACTCCATTACCTCTTCACCATTAGTAAGATCAAGGCCAAAAGATTGAAGCTCATGAATTCCTTCTGGAGCACAATGATCCACAGCTAACCGCCTATTGCCTTTACCACACTCTCTCACAATATCAGATATTTCAGAAGCCCAAATTTTAGCTTTTTCTTTACTTTTATCGCCCGCAGTAAAGTAGAGATATGTCAGAGCATGTCTGACTTCAGTTATTAATGGGTTATGATTTGATAAAAACTCATGGGCATCAAACTCAAAAATAATAACGGGCCCTTCAGTCATTATTAATGAGTATCTAGCTGCATTATGTGAAGTCCATAAAGACATATTAGTACTATCTGTTGCGTATCGAATGTTGACAGGGTCATAAAGTAGAATTCCAGCGCAGTCAAATTCAACAAGTTTTTCACGAACTCTTTTCAGGCGATACTCTCTAATCTTTGTCATATCTGGAGCTGCTAAGCCAACATCAAGCCATTCTTTTTCTGCCAGCTCCCCAGGCCCAAGCGCGTGCTTATTAAGGCTAAAAATATCTTCAGCAGCATCTAGATGAGAGCCAATTTTCGAGTGGTGTCTTTTAGGTATTAAAAAGCTCATAAAAATCCTCTTTTTACTGTCTCATTTTGAATCCAGAAGGATCATATAGTGGTTTCATTTCTACCGAAGCCTTATGAAATTCGCCTAATATCTCCACTTCAAGGTCTGTACTAGGGTTAATCAGCTCAACTGGAAGATATGCCATAGCAAGGGATTTTCCAACCGAGTGGCCATAACCCCCTGAGGTAATATAAGAGACACACTTGCCGTTATACATTACCGCTTCATCTCCACTCACATCGGTTTCTGTATCAATTTGAATGACTGAAAGTTTTTTAATTGGGCCATTCTTTTTTTCTATCAAGGCTGCTTTTTTACCAATAAAGTCACCCTCCCAATTAACAAAGAAATCCATTCCAGACTCCATTAAAGTAAAGTCAGGGCGATAATCCATTGTCCATGCTCCCCAATTTTTCTCAAGCCTCATTGACATTAACGCTCTTCCACCAAACCACTTTAGTCCAAGATCTTTTCCAGCCTCATCTATTTCCTCAAAAAGCTTTAATTGGTATTGTGGTGAGACATATATTTCATAGCCAAGCTCTCCTGTAAATGAGATTCTGACACATAATGCAGGAACGCCAGCTATAAAGGTATCCCTTATATCGCGAAACTTAAAAGCTTCAGGGCTGACGTCTTCTCTCGTAAGCTTTGACAACAATTCTCTTGACTTTGGTCCAGATATTGCAATACCATGAAAATCATCTGTCATGTTTTGATAGAGGACATCGTCTATACCCTCAAGATGTTTTTCAAACCATCGAAGGTGCATATTTTGTGCTGCACTTGAGCCAAATAAATAATAGGTCTCTTCATCAATACAGGAAACTGTTAGGTCACCATTCAACTTACCACTCTCTAGTAGCATGGGTGATAAGTTAACGCGGCCTTTACTAGGAATATGTCCAGCAAGAATTTTTTCTAAGAAAGCTTTCGCTCCTTTCCCAGTAAACTTATGATTCGCAAAGTTTGCAACTTCTATTGCACCAACAGATTCGCGAACAGCATTGACCTCTCTTGAAACATAATCATGGGATCTTGATCGATGAAATGTAGGGTCTTCATAAGCATCCTCTGGCGAATTTGCGAACCATAAAACATTTTCGAGTCCAAAAGTGTCTTGCCAGACTGCGCCTTTATGACTTAAACGATCATAAATAGATGTGGTTTTTTGACGCCTTCCTTTAGGTAGTGTTTCGTTTGGAAACGTCATTACAAATCGTCTTTCATAATTTTCAGAGGATTTAGTAACGCCCCATTGAGGTGTCGCAAAGCTTCCAAAGCGTGCAATGTCCATTGCCCAAACATCGACTGATGGCTCCCCTTCAATCATCCACTCAGCAAGAGTTTTCCCAACTCCACCTGCTTGACAAAAACCAGCCATAACACCTACAGCTGTCCAATAATTTTGCATACCTGGAACAGGCCCAATCATAGGATTACCGTCTGGAGAAAATACAAATGGCCCATTAATAATGTTTTTAATGCCAGCGGTTGCTAGCGCAGGAATACGCTCATATGCTAGCTCCAATCGATCTGCAATATTATCAAGTTTTGGCTCCAATAAATCATGTCCAAAGGTCTGTGGTGTTCCGTCAAGAGACCAAGGAGTAGATCGAGGCTCATAGGTCCCTAGCAACATGCCAGTATTTTCTTGGCGCGTGTATATATTTGCTTCAAAATCAATAAAACTAGGTAAGCGTTGGCCATCCGCTAAGCTAGCAATCTTTTCAATCTCTTCAGTAATTAAATAGTGATGCTCCATCGGAACAACAGGCAAATGAACTCCAGACATCCTCCCAAGTTCTCGTGCCCAAAGACCACCAGCATTAACAATATGCTCTGCATGGATATTCCCTTTCTCAGTCACGACATCCCAAGATCCATCTACCCTTTGGTTGGTCTCAATAACTGGTGTATGCGTATAAAATTCAGCGCCATGAACGCGCGCAGATTTCGCATAAGCATAGACAACGCCAGAAGGGTCAACATCCCCCTCAGTTGGATCCCATAGTGCAGCAACATAATGTTTAGGGTCAATTAATGGGTGCTTATCTACCACCTCAGCTAATGATACAAATTCTTGGTCTAATCCCAATGTTCTTGCCTTAGAGCGTTCTCGTTTGAGGTAGTCATACCAGCTTTGATTTGAAGCTAAGTAGAAGCCTCCTGTTTTGTGAAGACTAATTGAATGGCCCGAAGTCTCCTCAATTTCTTTGTATAAATTAATTGTATAGTCCTGTAACTTGGAAACATTCGGATCAGAACTAACTGTATGAAATGAGCCCGCTGCATGCCAACTTGAACCAGATGTTAATTCATCCCTTTCAAGAAGAACAACATCTTTCCACCCCATTTTTGCAAGGTGAAAAAGAATCGAGCAGCCTACTACGCCGCCCCCAATAACAACAACTCTTGCAGAATCTTTCATAGCTAATCCCTTAATAAAAGAGTGCCCTTATAAAGGAGCAGCTCCACCCTCTGCAACCCTTTTATTAACAAAAGCTGAAAGCCCTTCTTCCACTTCTGGCTTTAACTTTGGCTCTTCATACTCTTCTAAGAGCTGCTTCCATATTTTGTTTGCTCGTTGAGTTGCAGTTTCTGAACCCGCATCCCTCCAAGATTCAAAATTTCTCCAGTCTGAAAGCATTGGGTTGTAGTGTTCAGTCTCATATCGATCCAAAGTTTGTTGAGCTGCAAAAAAATGATTTGCAGGACCGACCTCTGCAATCGCTTCTACCCCTAAGGTATCTTTATTTACAATTGTGGGTTGAAGAAAAGCCTCCATCATTTGGTTCATCTCAGCGTCTAAAATGACTTTCTCATAAGATGCGCAAAGTCCACCTTCTATCCAGCCATGACCATGTAGAATAAAATTTACTTGGCCCAGCAAGCAAGCCCATAGAGACATTTGTGACTCATATACTGATTGCTCGTCCGGTGCATTAGAGGCGTTAGCATTAGATGCTCTAAGAGGAATTTTATATTTTCTGGCTAGTTGTCCACTTGCAATTGTAGCTTGCGTATATTCTGGCGTACCAAAAGCTGGGGAGCCTGATTTCATATCAACATTTGAAGTAAAGCTGCCATACATTGCAGGAGCTCCTGGCTTAACACATTGATGAAAAGCAAGTCCCGCAAGCGCTTCAGCATTTTGCTGAACTAGGGCACCCGCAACAGTGATCGGCGCCATTGCCCCAGCTAGAGTGAATGGTGTATAAATAACAGGTTGATTATGCTCTGCCATTTCAATAGCACCTTCTAAAAGGGCCTTGTCGTAGACCAATGGAGAGTTTGCATTTACAACTGTAGTAATTGAAGGTTCCTTCAGAAGGGTTTCTTTATTAATCCCTCTGCTAATTCGGACAATTTCAATAACATCAAGCATCCTCTCACTACCAATCGCGTATCCAAAAAGGGGTTTTGTTGTGAGGCGAGCAGCTGCAGAGACTGCCTTTAAATGACGCACACTTACATCCAAATCGCAGGGCTCGACAGGGTAGCCACCAAATGCATGGACCGTATTTAGCATTTCACCTAGTTTGATTAAGTTTGTGTAGTCTTTAAAGTTACCTAGAATTCTCCCTCTATCTAGATCAGAAACATTGGGTGCACTGGAAACCATTGTATTAATAATAGACTGACCACCAACATGCACATGCCTTTCTTTGTTTCTTCCATGAAGCGTAAACTCACTGGGAGTGGTTGCTATTTTTTCCATTATAAAACCAGGTTCAAACCTAACGCGTCTTCCATCAGAATCAACGGAGGCACCACCTCGTTTTAAAATCTCTACTGCTCTAGGGGACTGGATGTCTATACCTGTATCACATAAAACTTTTAAAGAGGCTTCATGGATTGATTCAATCTCATCCACTGAAAAAATCCTCATCGGCTGAAAAGGATTCTTTTTTTGTCGATAAGGGGCCTGTGTAAAGTTTGTAACTTCTCTAGTGACCTTCGCTCTTCCTCGTCTCATTAATCAATTCTATTTAAATCGTTATAGAATTGATGTTAATTCAAAAATGAATTGAACTCAAGTTAAAAATATTTATTAAAAATAGTGAGCTGTATTCAGCTCACTGAGAAGTTTTTTAGGTTCTTGGAGTTTTTTTGATTCGATCTAAAATATCAACGCCTTGTTGCTTCCAAAAATGCAACAGGTCAATGAAAATCCAGTTTTCTGAGAGTTTATCACCTTCACGACGATACATATCTATAACCCTCATATCTCCTGGTTTTTCCGATGCAGGCATTCCCATAAAACCACCGGTAGGAGTAAGGGTAAGGTTAGGCCATCCAAAAAAGCCACCAAAATTACCTTCTGCAAGTTTACAAAGATGGCCATTAGAGATACGATCTTTAAATCCAGCCCTAAATGGCCCGGAGTGCTGCTCAGCATACCTTTCAATTGTGTAGCTCGAGCCAATACCTGCAGGGCCCCACCAAATCATATCTTCATTCCAGCTTGCCCTAAGCTCATCAACTAGTGATATTTTTCCGGTGTGCTTCCAACCCTTAATATCTTCAATCATAAAATTTATTAAAGCCAGTGTTTTTTCACCTTCTTGCATATTTTGTTCTTCGAACAACAAACCCTCATGAGTCATTGGTCCTGGCTGAACAAGATGGGCACCTGTTTGAGGTGGAAAAGGGTTTAATCCAACCTGCAGCATGACATGGGGAATATCAAAAAACATTGCGGTTTCAGTTATCTTTCCATTTTCAACCTTATTAAATTCGCAGTAACGTAATAAAGCCATCTTTCTTGATGGAGCAATTCCTAGCCATTCATTATCAAAGAGTCCCATAAGATGGCCCATAGAAACTACCCAGACTGATTCAAATCCGTCAATTTGATTTTTTCCAGCCATAAAAATATCCATGCGTCTTTGAATATTTTTAAATGCATAACGAAATGGCTGCCAGAAAATTTCTGAAACTTCCTTAGCATCTGAAATCTCATTAAAGGGATGGAAGCCTCTCCAAATATAATCTTCACTAATATAGTTTTTTAAAACTTTTGTAATATCAGTACCTTGCGCGGAGTCTAGTGCTTTGTAATAGTCACGAATTAAATTTTTTTCGTTTTGAAAATTTGAAGTCATATTTATTCCTTGTTTAATATCATTGTTGCGCCCATTTCTGCAATCATCATAGTTGCTGCTGAGGTATTACCACTGACTATGTTTGGCATAATCGAAGCGTCAATAACTCTTAAGTTATTCATTCCTTTTACCTTTAGGTCACTCGGGGAGACAACCGCTAAATCATCAACCCCCATTTTACATGTTCCTACAGGGTGATAGACTGTTACTGCTGTTTTACGAATGTAGTCTAATAGCTCCTCATCTGATTGGATAGATTTTCCAGGTGCAACTTCTTCACCGCGAACCTCGTCAAACTCTTTGGATAATAAGACCTCTCTAGCTTTTTTAATTGCCTCGACAATGGTTTTTTCATCCCTAGAGTCAGACAAGAAATTATGGTCAACAATAACCTTATGCTTGTCACCATCCTTCTTAATCTTAACTGCCCCTTTACTATGGGGTCTCAATAGACATGTAAATAGAGAATACCCATGTCCAAACTCAAACCTTCTTCCACGATGACTTCGGTAAATAGGTGTAAAGTGAAACTGAACATCAGGATAATCGGGGCTTCCAAGTTTTGTATCTGCAAAACCTCCTGCCTCAACAAAATTACTGGTCCACCAGCCCATTCTCCTAAATAAGTAGTTAAAAGGAGATGTAAAGACTTGTGGCAATAAAGACCTCCAAGAAACTCCAATTGATTCTGATTTATTTGAACGAACAGTGACCATTGTGTCTAAATGATCTTGGAGATTTTCACCAACCCCTGGAACATTATGTTGACAAGTTACGCCTACTTTTTTAAGCTCTTCTCTATCCCCAACTCCAGATGATAAAAGTATTCTTGGTGATTCAATTGCCCCAGCACATAAAATAACCTCTTTATTACAAAGCAATTGCTTATCTATGCCATTGACTTGTAGCTTAATTGATTGGGCACTATCGCCCTCAATCTCAATTAATTGAACCCTGGAATTTGTCATTATTTTAAGGTTTGCTCTTGAAGAAATTGGAGCAATAAAGGCCTTATAAGAATTTACTCGCGCGCCTTTATCTTGATTAACCTTATAAATTCCTAGGCCTAATTGAGACTCATCATTAAAGTCAGGATTCTTTGGAAGCCCTATATGAGAGCCAGCCTTAATAAAGCGCATAGCCGTCTTATTGACTTCTTGTGGCATGACAACTGGCCACTCACCAGCTGTTGAATGATACTTAGGATCTGCACCTGTTTGATCTTGCTCAAGTTTTTTAAATATCGGCAATACATCATTATAGGACCAACCATCACAACCAAGAGCCTTCCAATTATCATAATCATTTTTATTTCCGCGAATATAAATCATTCCATTGATTGAACTTGATCCACCAAGACACCTGCCACGGTTAACAGTAATTACACGGTTGTTTAATTTTTTTTGTGGTGCTCCCTTGTAGGCATAGTCAAGCTTCTTATGTCCGTACGCAACTGAAAGGCCAGCAGGAATTTGAACCCATGGGCTCTTATCACTTCCACCTCCCTCAATCAAACAGACAGTAGTTTTGGGATTTGCGCTCAGTCGATTTGCTAAAACGCACCCAGCAGAACCTGCACCAATGATAATATAATCAAACGAGGACAATGATTAACCCTTGACTGCACCAGCTGTTAATCCACTAACAAGCTGCCTTTGAAAAAACATAACCAGAATGAACAATGGAACTATAGCAGATACAACTGCTGCGACTGCAAACATAATATTACCTTCTGTTTGAGTAGTGCCCATAAAGCTGGCAATTTTAGGAACCATAGTTTGGTTTTCCTGAGAGAGTAGTAACGCTGTAACAGCAAAATCATTATATGCCAAAAGAAATGAGAAGAGTCCAGCAGTAATAACTCCTGGCCACATCACTGGAATAATTACATGTCGAAAGGCTTGGAACTGAGTACACCCATCAACCTTTGCACTCTCATCAAGCTCTTTGGGTATTGTTTGAAAAAATGAGTGCAGCATCCACAATGTAAATGGCTGGTTAATTGCAACCAACACAATAATGGTAGTCGGCAATGTTCCCCAAACATTCCAATCATAGAAGGGCTGTAAATAGCCAGAAACAAGAGTGATTGGAGGCAGCGCACGAAAAACAAGTGCAATTATTAGCAGCCAAAATGAATAACGAAACCCAGACCTTGAAAGCGCATAACCGCCTAAAGTTGCAAGAGTTAATGATATGAGTACTGTAGAAACACAAACTATCGCTGTATTTAAAAAAGCGCGCCAAAACTCTTCTTGGATCCATGCACCCTCATAACCTGCGCCTGTAAAAGACTCTCCATAGACTACTTGGGTTCTTACTCCAGAAAATACATTAGTCCAGTCTCCCTTTGAGAAAAAATCCAGCTCTACTTTGAATGAACCCCACATAGTCCATAAAAATGGAAAAGCTGCTAAAATTAACCAGAATAATACAAAGCCATATATTAATATCTGGAGTCCTAATGGTCTTTTTATTTGATTTGAAGTCATATTATTTCTCTGGGTTGAATTCACGCCATGTTCTAATCAAAACTGGCATAAGAAGTATGATGACGCCAATTATTGTCAACACTGATGTAGTTGCTGCAGATGACATAAGTCTGATTTCTTGGCCAATATCATTCCATATAATCCATGAAAGAGAGGTCGCATGTGCCGAAGCACTAAAACCAACTATTGGCTCAAATACTCGGAAATTATCCATCAGCTGAATTAACGCCACAAATGCTACTAGTGGAGATAAATGAGGCACAACGACATGCATAGTTTGCTGAAAACGTGAAGCCCCATCAATCATTGCTGCTTCTATAGTTTCTTGTGGAACAGTCTGAAGTCCAGCGTAAAAAACAATGAATGCAAAAGGGGCAGAGTGCCAAACACCGTATACAATAAGTGTTATCCATGTTAGGCCAGTTGATGCCTTTAGTGACAACGTAGGATCTGCAAATAATTCTTGGAGACCTGAGCCAATAATACCTCGTGAATCAATCATCCAAAACAGGATCAACGAACCAACCAAAGGGGTTACAATCATTGGTAGCAATGAAAAGAACACCATGAATCCTTTTAAGTGTCGATGCAGTGAGTTAACTGCTATTGCAATTATAAATCCAAATAATATAACCAGCGGGGTTACAACAAAGGTATAAGTCAAAGTAAAGCCCATTGCTCGATAAAATGGAAGATCCTTTAGACTGGAAACAAAATCAATAAAGTTTGTCTTACTCTCCCATAACTCACCAACCTCTTTAAAGGCTAGGTGGTTTCTATCAGTATAGATTTCAAATCCAACCCACTTACCTTTTGGCTTCTCTTCATTGATTTGCTTACTTGCCTGATGATCAATAGTTGTTTCAGATTTACAACCAAATGGATCACATGATTCAACAACAATTAGAACCTGGTCATGAGGTGTATGAAGTGACTGACTTACAATCGAAGTTAAGGGCAAGGCAATGAACAAAAACATTGCTAGGGCTGTAGGTAAAAAGAACCAGAAAAAAGTCTTATGCTTCATATGGAAATAATAAGATTAGAGAAACTCAATTATACAAAAAAGAAAAGGGCATGTGAAACACACACCCTAATCTTAGGAGATAAACAACTTACAAAAGCTTATAAATAGCCTTTTTCTGTCGCAGCAGTTGTGTATGCCGCTTCTAAACCAGCTAAAGCTTGCTCAGCAGTTTCTTTGCCTTGCATGAAGTCAACTAATTCAGCACCTGCGGCTGAATGCATTAGACCTGCATATGGCAACATTGGATACGGCTTAGTTCCCATTGCAGCAGCAGCAAATACACCTGCAGCAGCTGGAGTAGGCTCATAACCATCAATTAACCAAACAGCTTGTGGCGAAGTTGTTTCATTCAACATAGCTGGACGAATTGCATGCATCATAGCCATAAAAGTAGCCTCTGCATCTGCATCTGAAATATTCTTAGATACAGTAAATCCATCCCACCATAAAGTTGAAGCTGCAGTTGTACCACCACCAACTGTCATAGGACCAGCAGTAGCTGTAGCTGCTACTACAGCAGCATCTACCTCATCACCTTTAAGGGCTCCAATACGTGATCCCCACATATTCATAAGAGCAACGTTACCAGCTTTCCATTCGGCACTTGTTGCGTTTGAATCATGAGTTAAATAGTCAGGGTTCATAAAGTGAGATAACTGCTTCATCATAGTTAGTGTATCGTAACCATGCTGATTGTTAACAGCAATCTTAGCTGTACCAGGCTCAAAGAACTCGCCGCCATGACCAATATACATATTAACAAATTCCTCAGCTAAGTTCCAACCTGAAGCATAGGCACCACCAATAGGGTTCTTCATCAAACCACTAGAACGGATTCTTGCAGCAGCTTCTAACATTGCTTCATAAGTTGTAGGCACCGCAATTCCTAACTGGTCCAAAATATCTGACCTATAAGTTAGATGTTGAGCGTTCGCCATAAAGGCAATACCCATAATATTTCCATCAATTGTAACTAACTGGCTTTTCTGAAGACCTTGTCCATGCTTAGCAACTAGATCATTCAAAGGTCTAATAACATCATTGTTCATAAGTGCAACAATTGATGAGTTAGCAACAATAGCTGATGTAAATTCAGCTGGGTTACCAGTCATACCTGGAAGATTAATTTTTTGATGATCAGCAGTTAGGTTTGTTTCAACTGTAACACCACCACCTGCACACTCCATTGCGCCTGCACCGATTGTTTGGATCGCTGGAAACTCATTACCAACAATACTAACTCTGCCTTCAGAGATGCCGCAACCGGCCCATGCACTTGAAGCTAGAGTAGTAAGCGCTACAATTGTAGCGATTTTTCTTAAAAACATAATATCACTCCTTTTTTTTCAATTAAATACAAATTAATAATACATCGTAACAAATATTAAAAAATATATTGCATACGATTGCAAACGATTATATCACAGAGTCTTAATCTCTATATAACTTTTTATTCAGCATATTAAACCGAGACATACTATCAAAAATTTCTCAATAACAATCTTACTAAAAACTCAAAAAATTTATGTTCTTGATTTTTCGAAATCTTCCCATGCACTTTTAAAGCTATCAAAATTGAAATCTTTCTTTTCAGCAGGACCAAGAATCAACTGCTCTGAAGCAAATAACTTATGGATAGCGTCCTTTAAACCATTAATAACCTCTTTAGGGATTACAACTGCGCCGTGAAGGTCAGCATGAATTAAATCATTTGGCGAAACACTCATACCAAGAATACTAATTTTTGTATCAATTTCTCGTACGTGAACAAATCCATGACTTGGACCAATAGAGCCTGCAACGACTTGAAAATCTTCTGCAAGATCACCAAGATCTCTCATAACTCCGTTAGTCAGCGCACCAGAAAGACCAAACCCTTTGTGAACTTTCGTATTAACCTCACCCCAATAAGCTCCAATACAATTTGGATAATCAACATCCTCTATGACTGCAACGGCAGGGCCAGTAACTTCTGACATATAACGATAATAATTCATCCTCCGCTCTTTAATTATCTCTTGGTCTTCTGTTGGCGGAATCAGTGCAGCAATTTTTGCAGTTTTGGCAAAACCAACCATTGCTCCACCTTTTGGTGCCGAGCAAATCATGGTTTCACGAGTAAATTCTGAAAAACCCCTCTTGCCTTGTGCTACTTCAATTGCGTTACATACAGTAGGTGTATCTACTGATTGAAGAAGGGTAAGTAATTCTTGATCTAGTTCATAAGCCATGTTTTTAATATCTCCGTAGTTTTCTCTGGTTGTTCTAATGTTGGCAAATGACCGGCATTTTCAATTACCTCTAAAGTTGAGTTACTAATTATATTATGCATCAATTCATGCTTCTCCAGAGGGCATAATTTATCTTCCAAGCCGCACATTATCAACACGGGAATATTAAGTGAGTTAAGAGCCTCCTCTTGATCAATTCTTCCTTGGAGTGCTCTTGACTGGTTAACAAAAACTTTAGGACCTAAAGAAAGAGCCATATCCATGCAGATATTTAAAATAATATCTGGATTATCGCTATCTGCTAAATATTTAGGTTTCATCTCATCACGAATAACATTTATTAATTTTCCTGATAAAGCATCACTAATTTGAGGCTCACGCTTGGCCTTCACTTCCTCTAATTCAGATTTAGGATTGGTATCAATTAACACCAATTTTTCAACTCTTTCTGGTGCCTGTGAACAAATTTCCATAGCTACAATACCACCCATAGAGTGGCCAGCAAGGCTGAATTTTGGTGGCGCATGACTTAAAACATCGGCCGCCAAGTCGCTAATATTGTCATGTTTAGAAATATCTGCAATATGCACCGATACCTCAGCGAGAAGCGCCTCTATTTGTGGCGCAAAAATCCGCTCATCACACATCATTCCAGGAATCATTACAAGGGGTGTCATAATCTATTACTTACAAGCGCAGCACCCTCAGATAAAGACTTTAGTTTAGCAAAAGCAATTTCTGGATCGACCGCTCCAAACCCTGCAAATGTTCCAAAACCACAGTCTGATCCTGCAATTACTCTTTCACTCCCTACTATATTAACAAATTTTTCGATTCGCTCTGCAACTAGCTCAGGATGCTCAATGAAGTTAGTGGTTGTATCAACAACACCAGGTACAAGTATTTTCGTATCTGGTATTTCGCTTTTACGATCTCTAAAAACTGTCCATTCATGAGCATGGCGTGGGTTTGAAGTTTCAAATAAAGTATATCGAGCTTTTGCCTTCATAAGAGTTCCAAAAACCTTATTCATATCTATATCACAACAGTGGGGACCTTCATAATTCCCCCAACAAATATGAATTCTAACCTTCTCTTCTGGGACATTCTTCAGCGCATGATTTAAGGCTTCAACGTGTGACTCAATAATCTTTATAAACTCTGAGTCAGACAAGTCACTAAATAGCATATGCCTAGAAAGTGCTAGATCAGGACAATCTAACTGTAAGTCTAAACCTGACCCTACAATAGTTTCATACTCATCTCTCATAGCATCGGCCAAGGCGGCCAGGTAAGAATCCCTTGAAGGGTAGTAGTCATTTTGTAAAAATAGTGAAATAACGCCAGGCGAAGCTGCATTCATAAAACCTCTATCAATGCTATTTTTAGCCATTGCAGATTTCAAATTAGATATATCCTTTTGAAGCTCTCCTTGACCTTTTGACTTTACTTCACTTGTGCACATTGGTCTTGAATATTGAGGAGTTCCACCATCATCGGATAGCCTTTTAAGAAAGCCTGGAAACATCTTTAAGTCTTCTGGCGCATTTCGAGCACTGTCACCTGAAAAACCTGTATATCTATCTTTCACATAAGTTGCGTATGATATTTTTGATGTCTCCCCATCACTAACAATATCGATACCTGCATTTTTTTGCTTCTCAACAGTCTTTAAAACATTCTCTTCCATGCACTCATCAAAACTCTTCTCATTATATTTTTGACTATTTTCTCTTGCAAAAATATAGTCAACAACTTCTTGAGTTCTTGGAAGTGAGCCTACGTGACTAGTTAATATTCTACTCATTCATTACTCCTTAATAATATATAAAAAAGGTCATTCCCTTATAGCATTGTTAGGTCATCGACAGACAAATGATCCGTTACAAACTCAGCACCACTAAAATCATTACCTTGTGTATTCGCTCCCGGGAATCCAATACACTGGATACCTGCTTCCAAAGCAGACTGCATACTAATTTCAGAGTCCTCAATGGCAATGCAATCTTTTGCATCTAGATGCAGCTCAGACAGAGCTTTTAGGTATATATCTGGACTTGGCTTTGGATTAGATACCATTGTATCGTTGCCAATGAAACTGAAATCATTGCGCTTTATCTGATCTCCTAATGCATAAAAGATGGCATCAATATTGACTTTTGAAGTATTTGTGACGAATGCTAGTAGTAAACTACTATCCAGTGAATGACTAATAAGGCTTGCTACACCAGGGCGGAGTAGGATGGATTCTTTGGCCATAAAACTATCAAAGATTTTAGTTTTTTGTCTATGCAGATGCATTGCATCTATATCAATACCGCGTTGAATCGCATAGTTTTTGATCCTCTCGCAGCCTCCAGACTTTGCCAGTAGCTTCTGGTACTCATCAGGACTCCAATTCCAGTCAAGTTCAGCCTCAGAAAATGCCTGATTGAATGAGCGACGTTGAAGCTCAGAGGTTTCAACAAGTGTCCCAATCGATCCAAAAAGAATTGCTTTGTGATTCATTATCATGCCCTTAAAAATTAGCTTCTCCATGTTGGGCCTGCTTGATCATCAGTCTTTGTAACCCTGAAAAGACTTGCACTTCTCAAATCTTTAGGGACAATCTTATGTAACATTTCAGGGCGTATCAAACATGTATCCCCAGGAGAAAGAGTTGCAACATTGTCATCCCACTCTAGAGACCATTCACCACTCATTATCATATTAACCTCGTGTCGACTTGAAGAGTATTGCTCTCCAGTAAAAGTGTCGGATGTAATGTAGTCAACTTCAAAACCAGGCCGATCTTTTAAAATCCCATCTACCCCAATAACATTAAGTGGTAAATTCTGTGACTTTTGCTTTAACTCTGATGAGCTTACAAAAAAATTATTAATAAACTCTTCAGTTGTAATTTCAGAAAAATTTCTAAGATTAGTTTCAGTTAATAATGGCATTGGGTTGACATTTTTTGGCAAAATCTCCCCTTTTTTAGTATCATATAATAATCCATTTTCACCCAAAATCAGGCCAAAGTCTTTAGCATCATTAATAACCTCAGGTGCCCATGTAACGCCTCCCCCTGCATCATCACCTCCAAGTATTGCCATCAACATTCCATAATCCTCACCAACATTTTCAAATGCGCGAAACATACCTGTAGGAATATTAACCATATCGCCTTCTTCTGCAACTACCTCTCCAGAATCACCATAGCGTCCCCAGAAAAAACGCCATCGACCCTTGAATACATAGAATACTTCAGCAGTTGTGTGCGAGTGTAATGAATTTGTGCAGCCTGGAGGTTGGCCCGCAGCACCAATATTAAAGCCTGGTGATTGATCAATATGAACATACTGATCAGGACTCTCTGATACCCCAGAACCAATAATTGTAAAGTTATCTTTCTGATTTGATCCAGGCGTATGTGCGTCAATAAATGCAGTTTTGCAAGGCTTTAAATCAGCATATCGAACAATACACTTTTCCATTTCTTCTAAAGTCATTATCAACCAGTCTTGAGGATTATTTGCTTCCACATAGAAGTCTCATCAAATAATGTGTACTCTCTTCTTAAGCCCCATGGACCAAATTCAGCATGAGAAACTCCCATCACATATAAATCAGCACCTGTAGGTTCACCAAAAACTCCCCAACCATCATGCTTACCTTTTAGAGACCATCGAACAGCTGCACGTGGAGACATATATGGATCTTCTCTTCCAATTTGATGTTCGATAGTAAATTTTGCACTCGGCATTGAAGATCGAAGGCCCGTCCAGAACTCATTTGCATCCGAGTAGGAATGGCCTGAAACGCCACCAGGATATTCCAAATCACAACCACGATCATACTCATCATTAATCACTGATTGATCAGAGTCCATAATCCGTTTTAATATATCAACATACTTTTCGCCCCACTCATTAGTGTTGCCCTTTCCTGTATATGGCCCAGGTTGATCCATGGAATCTTTAAAAGGGTGTAGGCATTTATCCATACCACCCTCTGAATCTATCTGCTTTCTAGCAAAGTCTTTTGGATGAACGCCCAGCTGTCTTGCCATAGCACCTACATCACGAATTAGCCATTCATCATTAACTTGATTATTAATAGCATGGCAATCTGCTATCGTTCTAAAAACAATTTTTGTACCCGTTGCTTTACCAAACTGCCCGTCGCCCATGTGAGATGCCGTTGATATAATTCTATGGGATGACAACATTCCTGTCTCAGGAGTGCCAGACCAGATTACATCTTCACCTAAGAGTTGACGATCTGGAAATTCAGATAAGGTTGCTTTGGTCGCCTCTATAACTGGCTTATTGCCAATTATCAGGGAGTGTGGGGATCTTAATATAATATCATCCGAATAAAGATAAAGCAGTTTATCAATTCCTCGATCTTCCCAAATTTCATGAGTAATGCCATTTATCCAATCTGGAAAATTAGCATATTTTGAATCAAAACCTTTCATAAATTAAACTCCATAGTTATCTAAAATTTTTGCAGATCCTCTCAGCATTAAAGGACCATCAATTTTTATACGTCTTGGCTTAGTTGAGTTATCTTCAATACTGTCAATTAATATAGCAACTGTTTCGTCCACCATACGATTTGCACGCTGCCTTACAGTTGTTAGACTATAAGCTAGCCATTTGGCAACTGGGACATCGTCATAACCAACAACTGAAACCTGGTCAGGTATTTTTAGTCCAAGCTCAAAGCGCATTACGTCCATTACTGCAAATGCCATATGGTCATTTGCCACAAAAACTGCATCTGGTATTTCACTTGCTGTGAACATTGATCGTGCTGCTTGACGAGCCTCGTCTAAATTAAAGTTACCAACTTCTCGAGC
The DNA here is from genome assembly GCF_048087635.1 of Candidatus Pseudothioglobus sp. Uisw_016. Lineage (GTDB taxonomy): Bacteria > Pseudomonadota > Gammaproteobacteria > PS1 > Pseudothioglobaceae > Pseudothioglobus. The sequence goes on from NZ_CP159806.1 coordinate 1,663,666, forward strand.
AAAAAGACCCTGTCCATTCTTTTTAAGTTCATCAGTAAATCCTTTCTCTCGATCTCTTTGAGTAGATGCGCCTTCCCAGCCTGCTATATAACCAATTCGTGTATGGCCATTATTACAGAGAAATTGTGCAATTTTTTGCCCCCCAAGCTCATTATCAGAGGTAACTGCTGACAGCCTTTCGTCATCTTGAGTACGATTAAATAAAACAACTGGGATGCCAGCATCAGAACATCTTGATGCTAAATTAGTAGACATTCCAACAGATGCTGCAATGATTCCATCCACCTGATAGTCTAAAATCTCTTCCACTACGTTATCAATATTTCCTGAAGTATTTGTGGCCATAAAGATCAATACGTGATAACCATTCTTTTGAAGGGCCCCTGATAGAAGCTCTAACGCTTCAGGATAAAAGTAATTATCTAAGTAGGCAACAACAAGGCCTATAATTTTTGTCTTTCCAGTAATTAGTGATCGCGCTACTATATTAGGTCTATATCCAAGCTTCAAAGCAGCCTTTCGAACTAGCTCATTAGTTTTTTTAGAGGATGAAGCTCCAGGTGTAAATACCCGAGATACTGCAGACTGGCTAACGCCAGCTAATTTTGCTACTTCTAATGACGTGACTTTTTTATTTATCATTAGTCAGCAGTCCAGCCTCCATCCACCATAAGTGCAGAGCCAGTGACCATTGATGAGCCAGCGGAAGCTAAAAATACTACAGCCCCCATGATATCTTCAACCTCTCCAATTCGGCCAATTTTAATCTTACTTTCAATCCACTCTTTACGATCAGGATTATCAAAAGTTGATTGAGTAAGCGGTGTACGTATAAAAGTTGGACAGATTGTATTAACTCTAATTTGATGGGAGCCCCACTCAATGGCCATAGCTTTTGTAAATCCCTCTACCGCATGCTTTGATGCTGAATAAACAGCTCTATCAATCCCGCCTACATGACCCATCTGAGAAGAAATGTTGATTAATGAGCCAGGTTTTTTTGCTTTTATTAATCCATTCGCTACTGCTTGAGTTACAAAGTATGCGCCGCGAAGATTAACATTCATTACCGCATCAAAATCTTCTAATGATGTATCTTTAGAAGGTGCGTGCCTACCTAAACCAGCGCTATTAACTAAAATATCGAATGGTCCTTTATTATCAATAGTTTCTTTAATTGCATTTGTATCAGTAACATCCATCACCATTGCTTCAGCACTTAACCCTTTCGCTTTCATTTCATCAACAACAGAATGAAGTTTATCAATACGTCGGGCTGATACAACAACGTGTGCGCCTGCTTCAGCTAAGGCTACTGCACAACCAAGACCAATACCAGATGAGGCTCCTGTAATTAAAGCAGTCTTGTCATCTAGTCTAAACGATGGTGTAGTTGGAAGCTTCATACTCAATATCCTTTTGTATTTCTTGCTTTGTTAAACTCTCTTAATCTTCCGAGTACGTCAACACCCATTTGATCATAAATATCAAGGATATCAAGCATCACCCAGTTTTCTCTTATTTTTCCTTCCTCGAGCCTCCAGAAATCAAGAGAGCGAAGAAAAACTTCTTTGTTAGTTGGAGCTATGCCCATCCAACCATCATGGGTAAGAGTTTGTTTCATATTTGGCCAGCCCGTTACGGCTACATAATCTCCATCTCCAAAAAAGTGGTAGCCTACTTTATCTCCCCAGCCATCTCTCTTACTATAAGTTGTATCCTTTCCTCTATCAGGCATAGCATTCAAAAATGGAATTTGATGCCAATTTCTAAAACCTTCTACTCCTCTTCCACTTCCTATAGCAGATGGTCCATACCAATTCATTTTTGGATGCCAATAGTAATCCATTTTCATAATCTCAGGGCCACCCTCAGAAGGGTGTTTTTTCATAGCATCAGCCATTCCTAAAATATGCTCCATTGAAGTGTTACTTTTTTCTAAATCATAAGGCTTATCTGAAATTCCATCCATCGTTGCTGGACCTGGCACACACCATTCTCTTCCAAGTGATGGGGCCATTGGCCAAGAGCCTGACTGTATCATTAGTTCTGGGATGTCCCATAAAGCCTGAACTTCTATTATTTTGTCATCCCGAAAGCAATAAAATTCATGAAATCGCATGTGGGCTATATGGCCTGTTGGCGGAATATCTAAAAAGGGTTTCAAGAATATACCATTATAAAAACCAGCACATCCTATCCACTCCAAATCCTTTTCTGTTTTTCCGCCGATAACAATATAATCGCGTCTTTCTAGATCTGGCATTGATTCAAACAAGGGTTTAAGAGCCTTGTTATAAAAATTAGTTGGTCCTGAAATATCTCCAAAAGGATGAGAAAGATGAATAGTAGCCTCCTCATAAAACAAGGAGTTAAGATTTTTTCTAACCTCATCTTCGGTAAAACTATACATACTCAATCTTAGGGGCTTTATTAACTCCTTAAGATAATTAATTCTATGCACTACTGCGCTGCCTTGCCATAAGGAACATCCTCTCCACCATATCGCCTTACTCGAATATTAGCTTGCTCTGCATGACCAACAAACGACTCAAGCATACATAGTCTTGAGCAGTATCTGCCAATCTTTACAGCTGCCTCATCCGTTGTAATTTTTTGGTAGCTATGCGTTTTAAGATACTTACCAACCCAAAGACCGCCGGTATAACGTCCAGCTTTTTTTGTTGGTAAAGTATGATTGGTTCCAATTACTTTGTCACCATTAGAAACATTTGTTCTTGGTCCTAAAAATAGCGCTCCATAGGAATGCATATTTTCTAAAAACCAATCATCGCGATCTGTCATTACCTGAACATGCTCAGATGCAATTTCATTAGCAACATCTAACATCTCATCATAGCTATCACAAAGAATTATTTCACCATACTCTTCCCAGCTCACGGAAGCAGTTTCTGCTGTTGGAAGAATCTTTAAAATTCTATCTATCTCAGAGATTGTTTCTTCTGCCAGATTTTTATTATTAGTTACCAGGACAGCTGGTGAGTTATATCCATGCTCAGCCTGACCTAACAAATCTGTTGCACATAATTCAGCATCTACCGTAACATCTGCTATCACCATAGTCTCTGTTGGTCCAGCAAACAAGTCAATTCCAACCTTTCCAAATAATTGCCTTTTAGCTTCAGCAACAAATGCATTTCCAGGGCCAACAAGCATATCAACTGGTTCTATTGTTTCAGTACCAAGAGCCATTGCCCCAACAGCCTGAATGCCTCCTATGACATATATATCATGAGCACCGCCAAGATGCATTGCAGCAATAACGGCAGGATTTGGAGAGCCTTTATAGGGAGGCGTGCAAGCAATAATTCTTGGAACTTTTGCAACACTAGCAGTTACAACAGACATGTGCGCTGACGCAACCATTGGAAACTTACCTGCTGGGATATAACACCCAACCGATTGAACTGGGATGTTTTTATGTCCTAATATAACCCCAGGCATAGTCTCTACCTCAATATCCTTCATAGAATCTCTCTGCGCTTGCGCAAAGTTTCTAACTTGTTCTTGAGCAAACTTAATGTCCTCAAGATCCTGGGTCGAAACTTGTTTTATTAAATTGTCAATCTCTGTCTGGGTTAATTTGAAGGATTTTGGAGTGTAGTTATCAAATTTTTCTGCAAACTCTCTAACTGCCTCATCGCCTCTATCCTCAATGGATCTTAAAGTATTTTTTACAATCTCACTAACCTCAGCATCATCAATAGCCTTAGCAGCATCTGTCTTACCTTTTTTTAAATATGTTATCGCCATAATATCTCCAATTAGTTTGGCTTTGCAGGAGCAATCTCGCCTCGATCATAAGCCTCCCAGCCATGACCATTAAAAACATCCACGTCAAGTTGTGACAAAATACTTGGAAAGTCAACAGTTACCCAGTTGTCTATTATGAGCCCATCCTTAACTTCCCAAAAATCTGTATAGTGAATTTTTACGCGCTTATTAGTTGGCGCTATACCCATGAATTCTCCACTATGAATAGCATCAATATGGCCAAAGCAAGACGCCCACTCACCATCTACTAAAAATTTATCAGTATTATAAATTCGGTCTGAAAAAGCAGCTCTCAGAGGGAGCTGCCAATTATTACGAAACTCTTCAAGACTTTTCTTGGTACCACATCCATTATTGCCCATCCAACGAAAATCTTTATGAAAATGCTTTTCCATATTATTAGAATTAGTACTTAAGGCCTCTTCCATAGACTTAACAACAGCAAGTGTCATTTTGGATTGCTCGTTATGGTCCATTTTTTAAATCTCCAAATTTTTTAATTTTTAAGCAGTTTTCCAGTTTTAGAACTGAAAAGCAGGCATAAATTTGCTGGCACATTTGCCATAACTGTTGAACCAATCTTGGCATAATAATTTTTATCAGACTTTATGGAAATTAAATCACCGCCAGCCTTAACTGAAACCATTGTCATGTCTCCCAATAACTCCATTGAAAATGCTGCTGCTTTAATCGCTCCCTTACTTTTCACAATGGATGCATCTTCCGCTCTAAATCCGAGGGTTATATCACCAGAATGCTTTTTATTCAGACCTTCAATTTTTACATTATCGCCAGAGAAGACTCCATCTGTTATTGTTCCTTTCATCAAGTTCATAGCAGGCGAACCAATAAAGCTTGCAACAAAACTGTTGGCAGGGGTATTGTATATTTCTTGAGGCGTTCCAACCTGTTGGACGATTCCATTATTCATAACAACAACACGATCTGCAAGCGTCATTGCCTCAACCTGATCATGCGTTACATAGATTGTTGTTACGCGTAACTTGTGTTGGAGGTTTTTAATTTGCGCTCTGGTAGAGACGCGTAATTTAGCATCAAGGTTTGAAAGTGGTTCATCCATTAAAAATACTGTCGGTTCTCTAACAATTGCTCTTGCTAAAGCTACTCTTTGTCTTTGACCCCCAGAAAGTTCTGATGGTTTGCGATGTAAGAAATCATCGAGCTCCACCATTGCAGAGGCTCTCATAACTTTTTCTTTATGAAGCTCTTTGTCAATATTTCTTACTTTTAATGGGAAGCGAATGTTTTCATATACCGTCATATTTGGGTAGAGTGCGTATGACTGAAAGACCATTGCAACGTCTCGGTCCTTTGGCTCTAGATTATTTACAATCTCTCCATTAATCAGCACCTCTCCACTAGTGACAGTTTCAAGTCCAGCAATCATTCGCATTGTAGTAGTTTTTCCACAGCCTGATGGTCCAAGTAATACCAAAAACTCTTCATCAGGAATAGTAAGGTTAAAGTTATCTACACCAACGAAATCACCCCAACGCTTCGTAATGTTTTTTAGTTCAATTTTAGCCATATTTTTTTATGTATACTGTTTTAAGAAAATTGCATAAAAGGTCGTAATGCATACGATTGCAAAATATTATATCACATGCTATTTTTTTTTGATAGTGATGTTGAAATCGTATTTAAATTTCTACTATTAGAAATCGATTTCAGTAATATATAGATTAATATAACAAACATAAATTTGGAGAAATCATATGACTAACCTTCAGCCATCTCGAGAAGTTTTTATTACTTGCGCCGTTACAGGATCTGGAGATACTACGGAAAAATCTGATAAAGTTCCTATTAAGCCTCAACAAATAGCTGACTCATGTATCGAGGCAGCTCAAGCTGGCGCAGCCATTGTTCACATTCATGTTCGCAACCCAAAAACAGGAGTTCCTGCTCGAGACCCAAAGCTCTATGCTCAAGTTGTAAGCATTATTCGTGAGTCAAAGGTTGATATGGTGCTCAATCTGACAGCAGGAATGGGTGGAGATTTAGTATTTGGCTCTGCTGAAAAACCTTTACCATTAAATAATGAAGGTACTGATATGGTAGGCGCAACTGAAAGGCTTGACCATGTTAGACAAATACTTCCTGAGATCTGCACTATTGATTGCGGAACAATGAATTTTGGCGAAGGCGGTTATGTCATGACCAATACTCCAGCAGTCCTTAAGGAAATGGCAAAACAAGTTCAAGAACTTGGGGTTAGGCCTGAAATAGAAGTCTTTGATACTGGTCATTTACAGCTTGCCATATGGCTAAAGGAGCAGGGCTTAATTGATGATCCTGTTATGGTTCAGTTATGTATGGGCATTCCATGGGGTGCTCCTGATGACTTAAACACCTTCCTTGCAATGACATCAAATGTTCCAAAAGATTGGACATTTTCTGCCTTCTCAATTGGTAGAAACCAGTTGCCTTATGTGGCTATGGCCATCCTAGCAGGGGGCAATATTCGTGTTGGACTTGAAGACAATCTTTATCTAAAACGTGGCGTTTTTGCAACCAATGCAGACCTTGTAAAGAAGGCTGTTCAGACGGCAGAGGGCATGGGCTGTTCTATTATAGGGCCAGATCAAGTCCGAGATAATATGAAACTCGAAAAACGCTGGGGCTAGATATGAAAAGTATCAAGGCGGCAGGAGTTATTGGTGCAGGCGTTATTGGAAGTGGATGGGTAGCTAGATTATTACTCAACGGTATTGATGTTTTTGTCTATGACCCCTCCAAAGAAGCACCAAAATATGTCAATAAAGTTATTGATAATGCCGAGCGAGCATATAACAAATTGCTCACCTCCAATCTACCTAAAAAGGGCAAGCTATTATTTTCTGCCTCAATTTCAGAAGTTGCAAAATCTTGTGAGTTAATTATTGAAGCTGTTCCAGAAAGGCTTTCAATTAAGCAGTCGGCCTATGAGGAAATTGAGTCAAGCGCAGACAAAAATCTAGTCATAGCATCGTCAACTTCTGGCATTCTTCCTTCAGATTTACAAGCAAAAATGAAACACCCTGAAAGGCTTCTAGTTGCCCATCCATTTAACCCAGTCTACCTTTTGCCATTAGTTGAAATTGTTGGCGGTTCTAGAACATCCAAAAATGTCATCGAGGAAACTAGTAAAAAATTTACCAATATTGGTATGTTCCCACTTCATATCAAAAAAGAAATTCCTGCTTTTATTGCAGATAGACTTCTTGAGTCAGTATGGCGAGAAGCCTTATGGCTAGTAAATGATGACATAGCAACAACTGAAGAAATTGATGATGCAATTCGCTATGGCTTTGGCCTTCGATGGGCACAAATGGGACTATTTGAAACCTATAGATTAGCAGGTGGTGAAGCTGGCATGCGTCACTTCATATCACAGTTTGGGCCTTGCCTTGAATGGCCCTGGACGCACCTAATGGATGTTCCTGAATTTACAGATAAATTAATAGAAAAGGTATCCAGTCAATCTGATCACCAATCGGGGCAATTTAGTATTGACGAGCTAATGGAAAAACGCGATGATAACTTGGTTGATTTTTTAAAAGTTTTAAAAGACAATCAGTGGGGTGCTGGAAACTCTCTCAAAGAATTTGATGAAAGTTTGTCAGGGTCAATTAATAAAATAGAATTTTCAGAGCTAAATTTATCAAGCCCCATACTCACCTATGTTTCCAAAGTACCAAAAGAGTGGGCTGACTATAATGGTCATATGACAGAAGCGCGTTATCTTGAATGCTTTTCAGAAGCAACCACAGAGATGATGTCTATTATCGGCGCAGACGAAGAATACATTTTAAACATAGGATCTTATTTTACAGTTGAAACTCATATTCGCCACTTGGATGAGGTTCAAATTGGAGAAAGTATAAAAGCCAAAACCCAGGTTATCTTTGGAGAAAATAAAAAACTTCACTTATTTCATTGGCTCAATCATAAGGACGGCAGACTATTAGCAACTGCTGAGCATATGCTCATTCATGTCGATCTTAAAACACGGGGTGCAAGCATGCCAAATGATTTGGTCTTGAAGCGAATGGGATTAGTTTATGAAGCACACAAAAAACTACCAAAACCAGAAGGCATAAACCGCGCAGTTGGAGATAAATTTTAATACTGCTTTTCAGGTGAACCTAAAGCGCTCTGGTTAAGCTCATTACTCGGCCAGTAATTGGTGCTGAGATAGTTCGACGATACGCATGAATAATGCTTTCATTCGAAGTTGGCTCAAAGCCATCAAAAAGCATTCCATAGTGGTCAACTGAGTTTTCAATAATAGATGGTGAGACTACATTTATTCTTAATTTTCCAGCATACTCGGCTGCCAATGTTGAAACGCACATATTAAGGGCGCCATTTGCTGCAGCGGCGCATGAACCGGCAATAATTGGCTCATCACCAATAATTCCACTTGTTAGGGTGATGGATCCATTTTCACTGAGAAAAGGTATGGCTGCTTTTGCTAAATTTAATTGACTAAAGCATTTAGTAGAAAGGCCAGCTGCAAAGTCATCCATTGTAAGCTCTTCAAAAGTCTTAAAAGGAGTGCCTCCGATACAAGATACCAACCCGTCAAATGGACCAACAGAAGCTAAAACATCACTAACACTTTCAAAATCAAAAGCGTCGATCTTTAAATCTGGTCCAGACCTTCCAGCTCTTATAACTTCATAGTCTTTCCGTAAACCTTCAACTACTACTCTACCAAGTTTTCCAGTTGCGCCAACTACTATAATTTTTTTCATTTAAAGCCTTTTAATATTTAGTTGAAATAATAAATAGAATCTTATCACTAAAAAAGCAACTTGCCAATAGATGACTTTACTGCATTTCTGTTTGTTTCAGAAGTGAGAGGCTTTCCAATATTGACATTGACACTCCTTCGTAGGTTAAATTTCTTTTTATTTTTAATTAATTTTGGAGCTTTTGAAAAGAAACTACCCCACATATTATTTATTGCAAAAGGAACCACAACTACATTATCTTTGCATTCAGCTAATATTTTTTCAAAGCCCCTTTTCAAGTCACTCAATTCCCCTGTGGTGGAAATATGACCTTCAGGAAATATTCCAACAACGCAATCATCATTTAGCAAGTTGATAATATTTTGCATTGCATTACGACTATTTTCAGGCCTTATTGATACCGCACCAACACCCCTTAGAATCCAATTAAATATTGGCTTACGATAGTAATCATCGTGAACAACAAATCGAATCGTCCTTGGTGTTGCCCACTGAATTAAAGCAAAATCTATCCAGCTAATGTGGTTACCTAAAAGAAGAACAGGTCCAGTTTTAGGTAAATTATCTAAACCAGTTACCTTTAGTCGATATCGCCACCCAAACAATAAGAGGCCTACAATTTGCCTCATGACTAAAGAATAATTTTCAGTTTTTTAAGAACAACACTAAACCCTGCTACCGCAATAAATGCGTTAAAGTAAAGTATAAACTCACTTCCAAAATTTAGGTTTGCAAGAATCATTGTAAAAATCAAAAGGGTAATCATAGCAATATTTTGAAGCCAGTTTTTACCCGCTAGCATGCTTCCAAGACCGTCTTCAGGAGAGTTCGCTTGCATAAGTGCATTGAGAGGGATAATCATCATTCCTGCACCAACACCAAACATAAGAATGACGGCAGTTACTAAAATTAAGGCAGTAGAATCTGGAATAAAACTTAGGCTCGAAATTACAGGGATTAGAATTGAACAAACTGTAATCATTATTGAGCCGGTATAGATATTATTAATACGTATGAAATTGAGACTTTTTCTGCCAGATAAAAAAGCGCCAATCATAATTCCAAATACAGAAGAGGCTAACATCGCATTCACAACAAGAGGGCTTTCGACGCCAAAATTAGCTTTTGCATGAGCTGGTATAACTGCCACTAAGTTTTGTGACATGCCCCAAAAGATTGCTGTCCCTAAAATAGAATACCAAACAATTTCATTACTCCTCATGGCTTTAAAGTTAGTCATTAAGTAATGAAAAGAAACAAATTTCTTTATAGAAAATTTAGCCTGGCTTAACTTTGTTGGATAGAGGCGTGTTCCAAGTGTTGCTAAAAACTCAACCAATGAAAGCCCAACAAGAACCCAGCCTACTGGCGCTATTTTCATTAATATTTCTTCAGGGGTAGTTGCTTGCATTGTTCCCAGATAAGCTTCGAATAAGTATGAGAAAAAAACCGTACCCATCAAAATTGCTATTAATACCACTGAAGAGTGAAAGGCATTACCCCTACTAAGGCCTGCCTTACTAAGGCACTCTTTAATGTAACCCATTTTCGCAGGAGAATATATTGCACTCTGAGTCGCAAGAAGCAAGGTAAAGCCAAATGCAACTTGGTATAAACCGTTGTAATAACAATAGGTAATTGCTAAGGTAATTAAGACGGCAGAAAATGCGCTATAGCGCATGATACTTGTCTTTGCAAATTTATCAGAAAGGTAGCCTGACAATGTAAATAACATGATAAATGGTACTAAAATCATTGCATTTACAACAGCAGTTAAAATAATTTGCTGCTGCTCACCATATATCATAAAGATTGTGTTTTGAATTATGATCTTATGGCCTAGGTCGACAAATGCATTAAGAAAAACTGCAACTAGGTAAACGGAAAATATGACTGAACGCCCTTTATCAATCTGTTGATTTTCTTGCATAACCTACTAAACTATAATTTATATAATCAATAGTATAAGAGATTTTTATAGGATTAGGGCTTAATACTTTAACTCGCTCTTAGAGCTCACGTCCCTCAACCTCAGCAATAGTCTGCATGTCTTTATCACCTCTACCTGAGAGGTTAATAATAATCGTTTTATCACTAGACCATTGTTTTGCGAGTTTAACCGCATACGCTATAGCATGAGATGGTTCAAGCGCTGGAATAATACCTTCAACCTCTGTAAGAAGATGGAAGGCCTCTAAAGCCTCTTTGTCTGTTATTGCAACATACTCTGCTCTTCCAATATCTTTCAGATAGGCATGTTCTGGACCAACACCTGGATAATCAAGTCCAGCTGAAATGGAGTGACCCTCTATAATTTGGCCATCTTCATTTTCCATCAAATATGTTCTATTACCATGCAGCACACCGACACTTCCAGCAGTAAGCGGAGCTGCATGAGCATCTGGACCTAATTCAATTCCACGTCCGCCCGCCTCAACACCAATAATTTTTACTGATGTATCTTCAATAAATGGATAAAAAAGCCCAATTGCATTTGAGCCTCCTCCAACACATGCAATTATTGCATCTGGTAGACCACCCACTTGCTCATTAAATTGCTCTTTCGCCTCTTTACCAATAACACTTTGAAAGTCTCTCACCATCATAGGGTAGGGATGAGGGCCAGCGACTGTTCCAATAATATAATAAGTATTATCAATATTAGTTACCCAATCACGCATTGCTTCATTCAGGGCATCTTTCAGTGTTTTAGAGCCTGAAGAAACTGGCACAACTGTTGCCCCAAGTAACTTCATACGGTAAACATTCTGCGCCTGCCTAACAACATCAACTTCGCCCATATACACAACACATTCAAGGCCAAGTCTTGCAGCAATAGTTGCCGATGCAACGCCATGCTGTCCAGCTCCTGTTTCAGCAATAATTCTTGTTTTGCCCATTCTCTGAGCAAGTAAAGCTTGCCCTATAGTATTGTTGATCTTATGAGCACCAGTGTGATTTAAGTCTTCGCGTTTCAAATAAATTTGAGCACCGCCAAGCTTCTTGGATAGGTTTTTTGCATGATAAAGTGGAGTTTCACGTCCCACATAATGCTTTAGATCATCCTCAAACTCTTTTAAAAAGTCAGGATCGTCTTTATATTTATCATAAGCATCTTTTAGCTCAGTGACAGCAGTCATTAGGGTCTCTGCTACAAAGACTCCTCCATATTGATCAAAATGACCTTTATCATCTGGTAGGTTATAGCTCATGAATGTACACTTCGGATAAAAGCTAATATTTTATCAATATCTTTAACCCCTGGTGCACTTTCCACTCCACTTGAGGCATCAACTGCATATGGATTTACTTGACTAATTGCATCTGAGATATTTTCTGAATTAAGACCACCAGCAAGAATAATTGGTAAATCTATATTGACTCGGGCCAGCATCCAGTCAAAAACCTCTCCAGTGCCTCCATAACTATTAGGGTTATGTGAATCGAGAAGAAGTGCGCTTGCTTCTGAAAAATTATCAGCTAATTGAACTACATTGGTCTTGGGAGTTACTCTCAAGGATTTTATAAAAGGCATTTGATATTGAGTACAATCTCCTGCTACCTCGTCTCCATGAAATTGTAAAGTGTCCAGAGGGACCTCACATAAAACCTCATCAATGAAGCTTGGATTTGCATTGACAAAAAGTCCCACTCGATTTACAAATGGTGGGAGAGCTGAGACTATTTCTCGTGCTCTTTGAATATCAACATTACGCGGTGACTTATTATAAAAGACCAAACCAATTGCATCAACACCAGCTATAGCCGCGTCTCTTGCATTTTCAGCATTAGTGAACCCACAAATCTTAACTTTGGTCATCTGAATTACCATTAGCTTTTTCAAGTGCAAATTTTTTCATAGCGTTACCTAGTATTAAATGCAAATAGCTAAGAAAGCTTAAGATTTAGCTTGAGGCTTTTTTCTTAGCAGTAGTCTTCTTTTTAGCTTTTTTTGCCTTTGCTTTGGCTTTAATTTTTCCATCTATTGCTTTTTTACACTCTTCTAGAGTTAGGTCAATAGGAGCCTTATCACCAAACACTTTTTGAACTGTAACATTTTTTTGACCTTTGCCGCGCTTTTTACCATTCCAAACATACGGCCCAAAGCGTCCATTTAAAACTTGAATATCAGAATCTTCAAAGACCTTAATAATTCGTTCAGCATCAAGCTTTTCCTTAACAATAATTAGCTCAAGAGCTTCTTCTAAGGTTACCTCCTCTGGTGAGGTTTCCTTTAAAGAAACATATTTTTTACCGTATTGAATGTATGGGCCAAAACGCCCATAATTTGCCTTAATTGTTTCACCATCAATTGTCTCACCCACTGTTCTTGGCATTTTAAAAAGCTCAATGGCTTCAGCAAGTGTAATATTCTCTATATCTTGGCCAGTTCTTAATGACGAGAAAGTTGGTTTTTCTTCATCGTCTTGATGTCCAATCTGAGCAAAAGCGCCATAGCGTCCAAAACGAACACTGACAGGTTTTCCAGAGACAGGGTCCTCACCAAGATCTCTCTTACCATGAGTCTCGTCTCGCGAAATATCTTTAGCAAGCTCAATCTGCGCATGAAAAGGCTCATAAAAATCGCGAATAACGCCTGCCCAAGGCTTTGACTCTTCAGCAATTAAATCAAAATCACTTTCAAGGTTTGCAGTAAATTCATATCCAATAATGTTGCTAAAATTTTTGACTAGAAAATCAACCAAAAGATAGGCAACATTTGTTGGGAATAATTTATTTTTTTCAGCGCCAGTAGTTTCAGCTTGGATAGACTCTGAAATAACGCCATCTTCAATTTCTATCAACTGATAATCACGCTGAACTCCTTCTCTGGTTTCTTTCACAACATAGTTTCTATCTTGAACAGTTGTAATCATTGTTGCGAATGTTGAAGGCCTTCCAATACCCATTTGCTCAATTTCTTTAACCAATGAAGCTTCTGTATATCTTGGCTTTGCTCTTGAAAAAGACTCCTTTGAAGCTAAGTCGACTAGGGTTAGCAAATCACCTTTACTAACTTCAGGAAGAAGCTTATCTTCAGCCGCCATATAGTCATAAACCTCGAGGAATCCAGCAAAAGATAAAACCTCTCCATCAGCAATAAAATGCTCACTACGGTTTGAAATATTGATATTAATTTTAGTTTTTTGAAGTTGTGCATCGCTCATCTGAGAAGCCAAGGTTCTCTTGTAAATTAACGAATACAGTTTAGTAGATTGATCATCTAAACCTAATATAGATGGCTTAGTAAGGTCTGTAGGCCTTATGGCTTCATGCGCCTCCTGAGCACCTGAAGAATTTGTCTTATATCTTCTTGTTTGATGAAACTCAGAACCAAACTTTGAAACAATTACCTCTTGAGCAGCTGTTATAGCTAGTTCAGACAAATTGAGTGAATCTGTTCTCATGTAAGTAATAGCACCTTCTCGATATAAATTTTGAGCAATCGACATGGTCTGTTTGACAGAAAAACCTAGTTTTTGAGAGGCTTCTTGCTGCAGCGTAGAGGTAATAAATGGAGCTTTAGGTGACCTCTTAGAGGGCTTAGTCTCAACTGAACTAACTTTTAGTTCGGCCAATAAAACACTTTCAGCAAAAGAAAGTGCCTCTTCTTTAGATTTAAAGTCTACGTTAAGCTTAACCTCTAGAGACTGATTAGAACTATTTGCTAAATTAGCTTTAACTTTATGAGAGCTTGTAGGATTATGAGCAGAAATTTCTCTCTCTCTTTCAACAACTATTCTTACAACTGGTGATTGAACCCTGCCAGCTGATCGAGCTCCTGAAATCTTACGCCACAATACTGGAGAAATTTCAAAACCCACTAGCCTGTCAATAATACGCCTAGCTTGCTGAGCATTTACAAGGTCAGTATCAATTGTTCTTGGGTTATTAATAGCATCCGTAATGGCGCCTTTAGTTATCTCATGAAAGACTATCCTCGGTGTATCTTCTGCAAGCGATAGCGCTTGCTGTAAATGCCAAGCAATAGCCTCGCCCTCACGATCTTCATCAGTAGCTAGAAAGATTTTCGTTGCGGTCTTGACTGATTTTTTAAGGTCAGCAACCACTTTCTTTTTATCCGCACTGATAGCGTATGTTGGTTGAAAGTTATTCTCAATGTCAACGCCCATATCTTTCTTGGGCATATCCCTGATGTGGCCTATACTCGACTTTACAACATAATCTGGCCCCAAAAACTTTTCAATAGTTTTTGCTTTCGCCGGAGATTCGACAATAACAAGATTCTTAGACATAAAGGTTCCTACTGCAGGGTAGGGTTATCATCAAAAAACACAATAGACTCTATCCATTGCGATGGCACAGATGATTCAGTGCTATTTCCGATGACCATCATAACTACCCATTTCAAGTCATCAATACTCAATTTTGAGTCCTCTAGAGACATAACCTGATCAATTACTATTTCACGTTGACTGGCATTAAGCTGACCCATATTCTCCATAAACATTATGAAGCCTCTGGCCCTAGAATCTAATTTGGTTTTTTCATACTCACTATAAATTCGCATAGAATTATGCAAAGTATCAAAACTAGCTATCTTTCCATCTTGAAGTGCTGCAATATTTTCAAGCCAAACTAAAGCCTTCTCAATCCGGTCAGCATCAAAGCCAGCCTCTGAAAGATGCGTCTTTAAAAGATCATCATCCAACTCTTGAGAAGAGTCTTGCTCAGCAGACTCAAATAGGAAATCAAACATAAAGGTGAGTACATCAAGAATATTATTAGTCATAAAGCCTCATCAAATTAATACATGTATTTCAAGCTAACTATTACGAGATTCTTATAAACATCAAAAGAACCTATATTGCTCATTACTTGTGGGCAAAAAACACTTTTTCAACCATACATTGAGTTATATAGTGATTTGCTCGAAAAGTAAATTCATAATTTAGCCCTTATTATCCACATCTTGATCCAGATTGGGCTTTATTAAAGCAGTATTGTCATATAAACTCTCGTTTAACATGCATACCGAACTAATCCAAGTATGGTAAAATTGCAAACTTTTTTATTGGTAGATACATTATGAAAAGAACTTTTCAACCAAGCGTACTAAAACGTAAACGTAACCATGGCTTTAGAGCTAGAATGAAAACTCGTTCTGGGCGTGCTATATTAAGTGCTCGCAGGAAAAAAGGGCGTAAACGTTTAGCTGCTTAAACTCATGACCAGCTCGCTCGCTCATGGTGCGCGTATTACAGATTCCAAAGATTACGCTCACATTTTCAAAAAAGGCTTTCATACTCAAAGTAGATTCTGGAAGGTCATAGCTAGTGATTCTGGTAAATCATTTTCAAGGCTTGGTCTTGCGATTTCCAAAAAGCAATATAAAAGGGCAGTAGACCGAAACCTTTTTAAGCGCTTAGCACGCGAAACTTTTAGAAACAATCGGGACGATTTTGAGTCTATTGACTTTGTCATAATGGTAAAAAAATCAGCTTGCACTGATAATATTGAAATTACTAAAGACCTCCTTTCACTTATGAAAAATGTAAAGAGCCAAGTGCAGTCAAAATGAAATTTCTACTTCTACCTCTAATTAAATTATACCAATGGATTGTTAGTCCTCTGTTAGGAAGCAACTGCCGTCACATTCCAACCTGCTCAGAGTATACATTCGATGCTATCAAATATCACGGAGCTGTCAAAGGAGTTACTCTCGGGGCAAAAAGAATTAGTAAGTGCCACCCATGGTCAGAGGCAAGTTATGATCCTGTACCAAAAAAAATTCATTCAATTAACAATTAAAAATTTATGAACACTCAAAAATTATTTCTTTTCATTGCTATCTTTTTGACAATTTTCCTTCTTTGGGATAAATGGGAACTGACACAATCAATCGATGAAAATGGAAATATAGTAACGCAAACTGCGATAGTGGGAATTGATGCGCCATCTGCAGAGAACGACGTCCCATTAGCTGCTGAGGTTCCAGTGGCAGAAAACACATATACAGAAGTTTCAACTCCCGTTATGGAGGACTCCAACATAAGCGGCGCATACACAACGGTTGTAACAGATCTTTTAACAGTACAAATTTCAAATAAGGGTGGAACAATAATTAGTGCGTTTCTGAATGACTACCCAACAGAATTATACTCAGATCAAACATTTGAACTACTTAGCAATTCTCCAGAGAGTATTTTTCACGCTCAAAGTGGTCTCATCCCTGCAGATCAAATGCCAACGCACCAATCTGAATTTACTTCGGAAAGACAAGAATACTTTCTACAAAACAGTAATGAGCTAATTGTGCCACTTTCTTGGAAGGGGGATAATGGCATTGAAGTTACTAAATACTTCTACTTTAAGCCTGATAGTTATATCATCGAAGTAGATTACCAAATTCGAAATAACAGCTTGACTGATCAAAATGTTAGCAGTTATACGCAGTTAGCCCATGGTGCAATAATTGAGTCTAGCGGCATGGCAATGGGTATGCAAAACTTTAGTGGCGGCGCAACCTATAACGATGAAGAAGTTTTTGAGAAAATTGATTTTGAAGATTTTGACTCTACACCAAAAACTTCATCTATTGGTGGCTGGGCCGCAATGATTCAGCACTACTTTTTTACTGCGTGGATACCAAATGATAGTCAAAAGCATACTTACTCAACTAAAACTAGTAGAGGCAACTACCTATTAACCACAGTGAATCCAACAATAAGAGTTGCTGCTGGAACAACAGCTAGTCTTGAAAAAAACCAGCTATATGTTGGCCCTAAAGAGCATGTGCGCCTTGAAGAGCTTGCCCCTGGCCTAGACAAAACTGTAGACTATGGCTTCCTTTTTATTGTTGCCAAACCTTTGTCAATATTTCTTCATTGGATTTATAGTTTTGTTGGTGACTGGGCAATATCTATTGTTCTTCTAACGCTATCAATTAAGCTGGCTTTTTATAAGCTTTCTGAAAAATCATTCCGCTCAATGGCTGGAATGAAAAAATTAGCGCCAAGGCTTCAAAAAATTAAAGAAACCTATGAAGGTGATAAGCAAAAAATTGGTAAGAAAACGATGGAGCTTTATAGGACTGAAAAAATAAATCCTGCTGCAGGCTGCCTTCCTATCTTAGTTCAAATTCCAGTATTTATTTCTGTTTATTGGGTTCTTATAGAAATGGTTGAATTAAGAATGACCCCATTCTTGTACTTACCTGACCTTGCGATGAAAGATCCTTATTTCATTCTGCCATTAATTATGGGTGCATCTATGTGGTTTCAGCAGCGACTTAATCCGCCTCCAGCGGACCCAATACAAGCAAAAATAATGATGATGCTGCCAGTTGTATTTACAGTTTTCTTCCTCTGGTTCCCTTCAGGCTTAGTATTGTACTGGGTAACCAATAACGTACTTTCAATTGCTCAACAAGTGTACATCAATAAAAAAATTAATGGTTAAATAAGCCCATGCACTCAAATGAAAAAGTAAGTGAGATAGCTAAAAAAATTAAACTCTTAATTGTAGATGTTGATGGAGTTCTCACTGACGGTGGGATATATTTTGACGACAACGGTGTTGAACAGAAAAAATTTGATTCACAAGATGGTCTTGGTATTAAATTATTGCAATTATCAGGAATTGAAGTTGCAGTAATCACAGCAAGAAGCACAAAATCTGTTGCTCATAGACTTAAAGGGCTTGGAGTTGAACATTATTACCATGGCATACTTGATAAAAGTATTGCTCTGGAAAAACTAATAAAGAAACTTTCAATCGATCCTAGTGAGTCAGCTTATGTTGGTGATGACGTCATTGACTTACCTGTCATGACCAGGGTCGCTCTTCCAATTGCAGTAGCAAATGCTCAAGAATCTGTAAAAGATCATGCACTTATGGTTACTGAGAAGAGTGGTGGTAATGGAGCAGTTCGTGAGGTATGTAACTTCTTGTTAAAATCTCAAGATAAATATGATGCTTTAGTAAAATCTTTTCTAAAATGACATCCTTTCAATCAGAATGTTATGAGGCTTTAAAAAAAATTCCTGTTGGCAATGTAATTTCATATGGAGGTCTTGCGGAAATGATTGGAAGACCCAACGCACATCGCGCAGTTGGCAGTGCAATGAATAAAAACCCATTTGCACCAAACGTGCCATGCCATCGAGTTGTTAAATCAAATGGCGAATTAGGTGGCTTTGCCGATGATATCAGCATCAAAATAAAACGCCTTCAAAAAGAAGGCGTTCATGTATCAAACAATAAGATTGTTAATTTTCAGTCTGTACTCTTTAAATCAAATTAGCGCTTCTTCCCTCTCATCTTAGAGATCATTTGAAGTTGCATCATTGACTCAGCAAGTGCTGCTTGTGTGGTTGAAATATCTTGTTCTGTCTGCGAACTAGACATAGCTTCTTCAGCACGCTTTTTCGCTTCGAGGGCTTTTGACTCATCTAAATCATTTGCACGAATAGCTGTATCAGAAAATATTGTAACTGTGTCAGGCTGAACCTCAATGATGCCGCCAGAAACAAAAATAGATTCAACACCATTTTCAGTTTCAACTCTGACTTCACCAGGTTTAAGTGTACTTATTAAAGGAACATGCATAGGGTACACACCAATCTCGCCGTTTGTAGCTGGCGCAAATACACACTTTGCCTCACCTGAGTATATCTCCTCAGTTGCGCAAACTACATCAACGTGTATTACTGCCATTTATGATGCCTCCGATGCCTTTATTTTAACTTCTTCAATAGAGCCAGTCATGTAGAAAGCTTGCTCAGGTATAGCATCATGCTCACCATCAAGAATAGCTTTAAATCCAGAAATAGTGTCCTTCAAAGATACATACTTACCAGGAGATCCGGTAAATACTTCTGCAACAAAGAAAGGCTGTGATAAGAATTTTTGAATCTTACGAGCTCTAGAAACAGTTTGCTTGTCTTCTTCGGATAGTTCATCCATTCCTAGAATCGCAATAATGTCTTTTAATTCTTTATAACGCTGAAGTACGCCTTGAACCCCACGAGCCACATCATAATGCTCTTGACCAACAACTAGTGGGTCGAGCTGACGTGAAGTTGAGTCTAATGGATCTACCGCAGGATAAATACCAAGCTCTGCAACTTGGCGCGAAAGTACTACTGTCGCATCTAGGTGAGCAAATGTTGTCGCTGGAGATGGGTCAGTTAAGTCATCCGCAGGAACATATACCGCTTGAATTGAAGTGATAGAACCAGTTTTAGTTGACGTAATTCTTTCTTGTAACGCTCCCATTTCAGCTGCAAGTGTTGGCTGGTAACCAACCGCTGATGGCATACGTCCCAATAAAGCAGAAACCTCAGTTCCAGCAAGCGTGTAACGGTAAATATTATCAATAAATAAAAGAACATCACGTCCCTCATCACGGAAATATTCAGCCATAGTAAGTCCAGTTAAAGCAACACGAAGCCTATTTCCTGGAGGCTCATTCATCTGTCCATATACTAGTGATACTTTATCGAGTACATTTGAGTCTTTCATTTCATGATAGAAGTCATTACCTTCTCGAGTTCGCTCACCAACACCTGCAAATACTGAATAACCTGAGTGCTCAATGGCAATGTTACGAATAAGTTCCATCATGTTTACAGTCTTTCCAACACCAGCACCGCCAAACAATCCGACCTTACCACCTTTTGCAAACGGGCAAACTAAGTCAATTACCTTAATGCCTGTTTCAAGCAACTCTGTAGCAGGGGCTAATTCTTCATATGCAGGAGCAGAGCGATGAATTTCCCATTCAGCCTCTGAACCAATTTCGCCAGCGTTATCAATTGGCTCCCCAAGTACATTCATGATTCGTCCAAGAGTTTTTGTTCCAACTGGCACAGTGATTGCCTTGCCTTTATCAGTAACTTCTAATCCTCGCTGAAGCCCTTCAGATCCTCCCATAGCAATTGTTCTAACAACATTGTCTCCAAGTTGTTGCTGAACCTCTAAAGTAAGGTTTGCTTTAGTAACATGAAGTGCGTTATATATTTTAGGTATTGAGTCAGATGGAAACTCGACATCAATAACCGCACCAATAATTTGTGTAATTTTGCCTATACTCATTTGCTTTTCCTTTTTTTAAATCTTTAAACAGCAGCAGCGCCTGCTACAATCTCAGATATTTCCTGAGTAATAGCTGCCTGCCTTGCCTTGTTATAAATTAATTGTAGCTCATCAATCATATCACCTGCATTTTCTGTTGCGCTATGCATGGCTATCATTCTAGAAGATTGCTCACAAGCAATGTTTTCTACAATTCCTTGATAAACTAATGCTTCGATATACCTAACTAATAGTGCGCTTAGTGCGCTCTCCGCATCTGGTTCATATAAATAGTCCCAGTGGTGATCCTTACTAGTTTCATCAGTAACCTCCATTGGCACAATTTGCTTGACAGTTGGGACTTGTGTCATTGCACTTGCAAACTTATTATAAGCAATCATGATTTGATCAATCTCACCTGAGTCATAGCGATCAAGCATTACTTTGATAGTACCTAAAAGATCATCAAATTGAGGCTTATCGCCAATATCAGTAAGAACAGAGTTAATTTTAAGTCCAGTATTTTTAAAAAATGAAGTTGCTTTTTTACCAATCGTACAAAGCTCAACCTCAACTTTATCTGATTGCAAAGCAGCTATATCTTTTAAAAGGCTTCTAAATAAATTGGTGTTTAAACCACCACAAAGCCCTCTATCACTTGAAATAACTATAATTCCTACACGCTTTTTCTCTTCTGAAGAGGTCATATATGGATGTTTAAACTCAGAGTTAGCATGAGTCAGATGTCCAATAACATTAAGAATTTTTTCAGCATACGGACGTGAAGCGAGCATTCTATCTTGCGCTTTCTTCATCTTAGAAGCAGCAACCATTTCCATGGCCGAAGTAATCTTTTGAGTATTTTTAATACTCGAAATTTGTGTTCTAATTTCCTTGCCTACTGCCATATCTTTCTACCAGGTATTGTTAGCTTTAAAATCATCAATAGCAGCTTGAAGTTTTGCTGATATATCATCATTGTAGTCACCAGACTCATTAATAGATGCCATCAATTCAGCCTGATTAGCATTCATATAAGCTAAGAGTGCGCCTTCAAATGCAACAACTTTATTCGCCTCAACATCATCTAGTGCGCCAGAATTAGCAGCAAAAAGTGACGTCGCAGTTTCAGCAACATTTAGAGGGGAGTATTGTGCTTGCTTCATTAGTTCGGTTACGCGTATGCCTCGATCAATTTGAGCTTTAGTTTCAGCATCTAAATCAGATGCAAACTGAGCAAACGCCGCTAATTCACGATACTGTGCTAAGTCAAGGCGAATACTACCACCAAGCTTTTTAACAATTTTCGTTTGTGCTGCACCGCCAACTCTAGAAACTGAAAGGCCCGCATTAATTGCCGGTCGAATACCAGAATTAAATAGGTCTGTTTCTAAGAAGATTTGACCGTCTGTAATGGAAATTACATTTGTTGGAACAAACGCCGAAACGTCTCCAGCCTGAGTTTCAATTATAGGAAGAGCTGTCAAAGAACCTGTCTTACCTTTCACCTCTCCATTTGTTACTTTTTCTACATACTCCGCGTTAACTCTTGATGCTCTTTCTAATAAACGAGAGTGAAGATAGAATACATCCCCTGGATATGCTTCACGTCCTGGTGGGCGCTTTAAAAGAAGCGATACTTGGCGGTATGCCCATGCTTGCTTTGTCAAATCATCATAAACAATTAGTGCATCTTCGCCACGATCTCTGAAATATTCGCCCATTGCACATCCAGCGTAAGGAGCAATATATTGAAGAGCTGCAGAGTCAGAAGCGGCTGCAGCAACAATAATAGTATGCTCTAATGCTCCATGCTCTTCTAGCTTGCGAACTACAGTAGCAATTGAAGACGCCTTTTGTCCAATTGCAACATAGATACATTTAACGCCTGTACCTTTTTGATTAATAATGGCATCAATTGCAACGGCAGTTTTTCCAGTTTGGCGATCACCAATAATAAGTTCGCGCTGTCCACGTCCAATTGGAACCATTGCATCAATCGCCTTAATACCAGTTTGAATTGGTTGATCAACTGATTGTCTTTCAATAACGCCAGGAGCAACAACTTCAATTGGGCGAGTGATAGATGTTTTTATTTCTCCCTTACCTTCTAGGTCTACTCCAAGAGGATTAACAACGCGTCCAAGCAGCTCATTACCAACTGGCACTTCCATAATTCGATTTGTACACTTAACAGTGTCGCCTTCTGAAATGTGAAGGTAATCACCTAATACAACTGCACCAACAGAATCTTGTTCAAGGTTAAGCGCTAAACCAAAAGTATTTCCTGGAAATTCTAGCATCTCACCAAACTGAGCATCTGCTAGACCATGAATACGAACGATTCCATCACTTACACTAATTACTGTGCCTTCTGTGCGAGCTTCAGCTGAAAAGTCAAACCCCTCTATTTCTTTTTTAATTAAATCACTGATTTCAGAAGCATTTAATTGCATAACTAACCTCTCTTTATAAAATTAATTTACAGACAAGGAGACACCTAGAGCATCTACTTTTGCCTTAATTGATGTATCAATTACCTTATCACCTTCTTTAATAATGACACCACCTTTAAGGGTCACATCAATTTCAGTTTCAACAGATACAGTTGTTTTATGTTTACTTGTTAAATCTTTAACGATTGCTTGTTGTTCGTCTTCACTAAGCTCATAAGCGCTAATAACTTTAAAGTTCTTGCTCTTGTTAGCATTAGAAACTGTCGATTCAAACACATTAGCTATACTGCTAATTGCACTCGAACGATCGTTGTTTAAAACAAGATTAATAAAAGCCGCCTCTTGTTTACTTAAATCTTTTGAAGTCATTCTTGCAATTAAAGCAGAAATTAAATCAAATTTTTGATTTTTACTTTTGCTTGGAGATGCAATAAAAGTCTTTGTATTTTTATCAGCCATAATTACAGTAGCAGCAGCTAAAAAGTCACTCCATCCTAAAACAGAATTACTTTGTTCAGCAATTTCAAAAATCGCTTGAGCGTATGGCTTGGCAATTGTTGATAATTCCATCCTACCGTCCTAGAGTGATTGAGACAACTTAGAAAGCATATCTTTATGTGCCTTAGCATCAACTTCTTTCTCTAAAACTGAGTTGACTCCCTGCATAACCAAAGTTGAGACTTGATTTTTAAGCTCATTACGTGCCTTCACAACCTCTTGGTCTAGTTCAGACTTAGCGTGTGCTTTAATCTTATCAGCCTCTTCAGAAGCTGTGCCTTTAGCTTTATCAATCATTCCATTAGCTTGTTTATCAGCATTTGCAATAATTTCAGCCGCTTGGGTTTTAGTGCTTTCTATTAGATCTTCAGCATTTTTCTGGGCTAAAGCATGCTCTTCTTTTCCAAGTTCTGCAGCTTTTAATCCATCTTCGATTGCCTTTTTGCGAGCAGCCATTGCCTCAACGAGTGGAGGCCAAACAAACTTCATGCAGAACAAGACAAACATGGCAAACATGATTGTTTGCCCAATGAGTGTAAGGTTAATATTCATAACTTAATACCCTTAATTATTAAAAGAATACAATTTATCCAGCAACCGCAAACAATATATACATTGATATACCAACTGCGATCATAGGTACCGCATCAACAAGCCCCATAACAATAAACATTTGTGTTCTTAGCATTGGAATAAGTTCCGGCTGACGCGCAGCACCTTCAATGAATTTAGCACCAAGAATACCGATACCTACAGCAGCGCCTAATGCACCTAAACCCATTAAAATAGATCCTGCTAAAAATAATATACTTTGTTCCATTTTTTACTCCTACTTATAAAAACTGTTTAAAAAAAAATTAATGCTCTTTTTGGTGTGCCATATCCATATATACAATCACTAAAGTCATAAAGATAAATGCCTGAAGTAATACAATTAAGATATGAAAAATAGCCCACGGTAAAGACAGGCTCCACTGAATCCAGAATGGCAACAGTGCGATTAGAATGAAGATCATTTCACCTGCATACATGTTTCCAAATAAACGTAATGCAAGAGAAACTGGCTTTGCCAGTAAGTTCACCCCTTCTAAAAAGAAGTTAAAAGGCAACATCCATTTACCAAAAGGATGGAGCGTTAGTTCGCCTACAAATCCACCAAGGCCTTTTTCTTTAATACTGTAGTAAAGAATTAATATGAAAATACCGATAGACATTCCGAATGTAGCATTAGGGTCGGTTGTTGGAACCACCTTAAGAAAATCAATACCTAGAACAACAGCTAGAGATGGAAGCCAATCAACAGGCACTAAATCCATCGTATTCATTAAGATTATCCAAATAAATGTCGTTAAAGCAAGAGGGGCAACCATAGGGTTTTTACCACTGAAAGAACCACGTACATTTTCATCAATAAATTCAATAATGCTTTCTACAAAATTTTGAAACCCACTTGGAGCGTCAATAGAAGCACGTTTTGCTGCTCTAGCAAAAAAGAATAAAAATAGCGCGCCTAAAACAAAAGAAAATCCAAGAGTATCAACATGGAAAGCCATGAAACCCATTTCTTTTGCTTCTAAAGCACTTTCAGCAAACCCCCAATGACCATCTGGAAATTTTCCGTAAGTTAAATTTTGTAAATGGTGCTTAATATAAGCGCCAGATGTTAGTTCACCACTTGCCATTATTTTTGCCTTAACCTATCTAATATAAATCCTACCTGACCAACAACTAAACTCAAACAGAGAGCTGCGGGCTCAAGTTCTAAAAAACCAAGTCCAATTAAAGCTAGTAGGATTAGAGAGAGCATCCTAATGATACTGCTGCTGATCGCCATCCTAAAGCTTTTTTGTGCATCAGCATCAACCAATGCTTTTTGTTTTTTTGTATACCAATTAAATATCCAGGTATTGCTTAAACTTACTAAGGCACCATAAAAGGCGGCAACTGCAAAACCATCAGTGGCATAAAAAACAACAATTAAAGCTAGGAGAAAGTATTGAATAAGTGAGCTTATTGATTTCACTTTTTCGATATTCACCCTGACTATGCACAAACGAAATATTATACAATTTAATGTTTAATAGTCAAGTCCTACAAAGACAATTTATTTACTGTGAAGCAAAATAAATTTACGCAATTTATTAAAGCTTATTTTCAAAAAAAATTCAGTTGATTAAGAGCTTGAATTTATCATCTCTTCAGCAGCTATTCGAGTCTTATCACTGATTATAATCCCGCCTAAGATTCTTGCCACTTCGTCCGTCCTTTCTTTTGGACTTAGGCTTGCAACTTGGGTAAAAGTTGAGCCATTTTTTTGCGTTTTTACAACCTTCATATGATCTTGTCCCTGAGCTGCAACCTGAGCAAGGTGGGTTACACAAATAATTTGATATCGATTTGATAATTTTTTTAACATTTGGCCAACAATTTCAGCAACTGATCCACTGATACCTACGTCGACTTCATCAAATACAACTGATGGGGTGAGTTCAGTTTTACTTGTGACAACTGAAAGTGCTAGAGATATTCTTGATAACTCTCCACCTGAGGCTACTTTACCTAGTGGCTTAAAATCCTGTCCAGCGTTAGTTTTTGTAAGAATGATAATGTCCTCCATACCATTAGCCCTTACAGATCCTTCAGAAGAGTTAATGCTAAAAGTAATTTGACTCCCAGGCATTCCAAGTTTTTGCATTAAGCTTGTAACCTCTTTTGAAAGAGACTTGCTAGCAATTACCCTTTCAGCACTCAACAACTTTGACTTAGCATAATATTCTTTCTCAAATTTACTTTGCGCGAGTAATAACTGTTCTATCTTATCGCTCGATGAGCCCAACATATTAAGATTTTCTTGCAAAGCTAATTGTGCCTCAAGTAGTCCTTGAATTCGACAATTGTGCTTACGACCAAGCTCATGAAGCTCATTAATTCTAGAGCTAAGTTGTGCTGAATTATCTTCTTGGCTGCTAATCTTACCAAGGTAATCTGTCAAGTCATAAATTCCTTCTTGAACCTGAAGCTGGGCACTAGCCAGCAATGAATGAATTGTGTCTAACCGCGAATCAAGCTCTTTCGACTGATTAACAATATTTTCACTCTCAATTAACACATTATTAACGCCTTTTTCGTTGTCAAGAGAGTTTATTATCTTAGAAATTTTTTCAACAAGCTCGCTTGCGTTTGTTGAGACTTTATAGTCATCCTCAATATTATCAAGCTCATCCTGAGTCATTTCAGCTTGAATAAGCTCATTCAGTTGATGGGTTATTAACTCTTTTTGGGCTGCAAGGAGAGAGTTATTATTTTGTAAGTTTTCAACCTCATTCTTGACCGCTTGATAGTTGTGGACAATATTATTTACCTCTTCACACTGCTTTTGAGTGCCGGCATAATCATCAAGTAGTAAGCGATGATGGTTCGCTCGAAGTAACAGCTGATGCTCATTTTGGCCATGCATATCAATCAAAAAACTGCCAATATCTTTTAGTGTTGATAAAGGCACATTAGAACCATTGACGTATGAACGAGACTTTCCATCTGAAGCAATAACTCTTCGTAAGATGCACTCATTCTCATTTTCTAAATCCAAGCCCTCTAAAAAAGTTCTAAGCTCGGTTCCAGAATTCAAACTAAATGTAGCCACAATTTCAGCCTTACTTGCGCCTTTCCTAACGAGAGAGGAATCAGAACGACCTCCAACAACTAAACTTAATGCCTGAATTAAGATTGATTTACCTGCACCTGTCTCACCCGTCACAACAGTCATGCCAGACTTAAACTCAATACTTAAGTCTTCGACAACAACTAAATTTTTTACATGTAAGTGCTCAAGCATATCTTTAATTTATTAAACTTTTTGGCCCCAATGAAGCTTTGACCTGATAATTTCAAAATAGTCGTAACCTTTTGGATGAATTAGATGGACAAAATTTTCATGTTGCTTCACTCTAAGAGCAACCCCTTCTGATGCATGAACTGAGGACTGAGCATCAAAACTAATTGTTGCCCTATCTTCGCAATCTAAAAGAGTAATCAATACCTCACTTTCGCCATCAAGAATGAACGGTCTATGACTCATTGTATGAGGGCTGATTGATACTAGGCAAATCGCATTTGTACTCGGGTGCATAATTGGGCCTCCGCTAGAAAGTGCATACGCAGTAGAGCCAGTAGGTGTGGTAACTATAATTCCATCTGCCCTCTGATTGTTCACAAAGTCTCCATCAACATTCAGTTCAAACTCTATCATTCTTGGAGTTTCATTCCTATGAATTACCACCTCATTAAATGCTAGATGTTTTGACAATACTTTACCATTTTGTTCAATTTGACAGCTTAAAAGAGATCTTTTCTCTTTGATAAACTCACCATTTAGAACCGCACTAACAACTGGCGTCATTGAGTCAACTGAAACGTCAGCAAGAAAACCAAGGCGTCCTAAATTAACTCCAAGTATAGGAATATTGAAGTCTACATAAGTTCTTGCGGTATTCAATATGGTACCGTCACCACCAACAACAATAATTAGATCAGCATTTTTCTCAAAGTCTTTTTGATCCTCCAACAAAATAACACCAAGATCTTTAAGGAGAACACCAAGCTCCAGGGCAGTTTTTTGACTGGTAAAATCGTTTGGTTTACAGATAACGCCAATAGAATTAAACATAGGCCTTGAAATATACTAAAAAGTAACTACATAACATGTTAAATATACATTAGTTTGGTTAAAAAATGACAAAAAAGAAAGAACAAAAAACTCAAGATGATACCTCTAATGAGGCTCAAGAAGATGTACTTGATGATAACAAAAATGAAGATTTAGCGACTCAGCTTTTAGAGGCACAGCAATCTGCAAAAGATAATTGGGATAAGCTTTTACGCTCCCAAGCTGAGATGGAAAACCTTAAAAGACGTACATCAAAAGATCTTGAGAATGCCCATAAATATGCACTTGATGGTTTTGTTAAAGCCCTATTAGAGGTCAACGACTCTCTTTCAATGGGACTTAAGCTAGCAATGGATGAAAATGCAACTCTAGCAAATACAATTGAAGGAATTGAGCTTACAAATAAAGTTTTTATGTCAACTCTTGAAAAATTTGGAGTTGAGGCTATAAATCCTGTTGATGAAAAATTTAACCCAGAATTGCATGAGGCAGTAACTATGGCGCCGATGCCAGACAAAATATCAAACACTGTTTTAGAGGTTATCCAAGTTGGATTTACTTTAAATGGTCGATTAGTCCGCCCAGCACTGGTAATAGTCGTACAATAACCGACCCCTCTACAACCCCTGCTCCAATAGGACAAAAAAAACAAACGTGTAAGTAAATCAGTTACAAAACCTTAATTACATTTTTCATTTTGTTCAGACATTTCACTCTTTCTTATTGTCATTGCATCAATAATATTGTGAATTTCTTTTAGTAATGAGGTGTCATTTGAATATGATTTGTCTCCACCATCATAACCAATTAACCAAAGTCCATATTTATTCTTATATCTATCTGGAATAGTATATTTATTAATATCATCTCCAACAATTCTAATGTACTTCAAATTTCTTGCTTCATTTTCACAACTATTTGTTTTAAAAAAATCGTCAGTTTCATTAATGAAATGAATATCTTTTGTAATAAATAGGACTATTCTTTTGTCCCATGAGAATGAATTAATATATTCTTCTAAATTTATTTTTCCACTTGAATTAATCATGATTGGAAAAAACAAAGTTAACAATAGGCACAATACTTTTATCCTGTTCATCAGAGTACTTATTGTATCTAGATTCTATTAGTGCGACTTTAAATTTGTCAAAAAATTCAATCAAACTGGAGACTGTTAAATAAAAATCATGGTCAAAAAGAGGTGCCCAGTTTG
The DNA here is from genome assembly GCF_048087635.1 of Candidatus Pseudothioglobus sp. Uisw_016. Lineage (GTDB taxonomy): Bacteria > Pseudomonadota > Gammaproteobacteria > PS1 > Pseudothioglobaceae > Pseudothioglobus. Next base: position 1,693,093 of record NZ_CP159806.1, read on the forward strand.
TAGGATGTAGTGGTTATCCTAAATGTAAATTTACTTTAAATTAAAGATTTAAATAATCTTTAAATTCATCCTTGACATCACTACCAATGTCATTAGTTAGGTACTCGTAAACATTAAAGATACAATCATAATAAATATCAGATAAAAATTCATCAATCTTTTCATAATCCTCATGATCATGATCAACCCACCATCTTGAATGTGGGTCTTCTTCAACTTCATTCATCATTTCAGAATCTAAAAACCTCAGATAGTGTTTTTCTACGTACATAATTCTGTGAATTAACATATGTAATGATCCTTCAGACATTCCGTCAACTCTAGTGATATTAAAGGAATCATCTGAAAAGTTTGTTCTGACCTTAGTAAAGTTATAGGTTGATGATTTAGTGTCATCAATAATCGTTGTCAATTCTTTTGTAACAAATCTAATTATTGAGTGTTTAACAAAGTTATTCATCATAATTTTTATTTTATTATAAATATGACTTTGTTAGGTGTCTCCAACTTACAAAATCAGTCAGTCAAAAATACAACTGGATTTAACTCTTCTTACTTTGATGAACGACTACTGGATTTGTTATATTCTTCTTTATTAACTTATTAATAAATGTTTGTTTATCTTTAAGAAGTAGTTCAAGATACTCATCATTGTTGCAAAACGCCACATTACCATCTGTATCTTCAATATAAAAATAACCCCAATCAGTAATATCATCAAGACTAGTTGTTTGATCAGGTGCTAAGTGTTGAGTGTAGAAATGTTTCCACCATCTTTGAGAAATCCCTTCACTTTGTTGAAGTTGAAGTTGAAGTGACTCTAAATTTTCTGCATCAAAATCATATGTAACAAAATCCACCTCTTCATGATTTTCTACATAGTAGGTAACTGTAAAGTTTTTCATTTGCAAAATGTTACAGGACACAAAAAATATGTGGCAGAAAATCCATATACAAAAATGGCTTTATTAGTGGTGAAAAAGCCCTTGATTTCACTACACAGTTTTAGACTGCCAGAATGTCCTACTTTAAGAGGGCTTCAATTCAGTTATTTCTGAGATACTTTTGTTCACTCTGTGTTTATATTGAAATATAATTTAGAGATGCTTTCAAATGAATAAATATAAATGGCAACAAAAATAAATATCAAGCACACTCAAAGTGGAATGGTGAAGACAGGTTTTTATGGTTATAGTTGGACATATCTCATCTTTGGTTGGTTTGTTCCATTGTTTAGAGGTGAATTAGGTGTTGGGGCGCTTCATCTTCTTTTCACGATAGTAACTGGTGGTATTTGGCAAATTATTGTAAGTTTCCTATATAACAAACAATACATGACAAGAATGCTAACAAATGGCTGGGTTCTTGATGGGTCCGATTCAGATAAAGTTCTTGCTGGAACTTCACTAGGCATATCGACACATACTAACAACTAAAAATCGTAATAGAATTAAGTGCATAATTTAAGAATTCCAATAGAGCCCTATGAGGGTGATTTATCAGGTGTTGCGGATTACCTCGATGGAATGAATTTTCAACTGTTAACTCAAATAACGCCTTATAAAAACAATAATATTTGGACAGCATTATCTCTTCACGGGTTTGGCTCAAATGCATCAGATATATTTAAACCAGGTTTTGTAGATACAAAGGTAGAAGTTGACACTCAATTGCAGTGGACTTCGCTATTCAATGAACCTATTATGAAGCCAATAAGTGAGATGATCTCTAAGCTACCTTGTAATTTTGAGAGAATTCGATTTACAAAATTAGTTGCAGGCAAGACTCTTAAAAAGCATACAGACAATATAGATGATGATATTAAAAATAAAAAGATTGTCAGGCTTCATATTCCTATTAGGACCAATAATGATGTTATTTTTACTTTTTATGAAAATGAAAATGATCTAAAAGGCAAGTTATTTAATCTCAAAACAGGGCACTATTACTACCTTGACGTTACGAAACATCATTCCGTAAGCAATAATAGCAATATTGATAGGTACCACCTAGTTATAGATTGCTTCGTAAATGATGAGTTAAAAACACTATTTAAGGGTATTTTTTGATATAAATACATTAATTGTCATAAAAATGAGCTATTTTTAGCTATTTTTTAACTAATAACAATGTTTTTATATACAAAAATAGTCAAATTACCATTTTTTAATCATTTTTTTAGATATCAAGTAATTTTTTTTAGATAATAAGCCATATTCTTAAAAAAATCGCATATTTTTGTCCCTTGACACATAACATTTAATACTCTATATTTCTTATTACTCAAGTCGGCAGGCAGTGAGAGAAAAAGGTGTGTGCCCTGTAAGAATATTTTACAAACATTTATAAATGGACTGGCTTGTGAAAGACCTTGAATTAAGCAATTATTCAGATATCCCCTCTCTTTTTGATAAAGATGGTACAGCCTACAAAATCTTTGGAGACGAACCTGCTACATTGATCTTTATACATGGTGTTGGAATGTGTGGAGAAATATGGCAGCCTCAAGTTGAACATTTTTCAAAAGATTATCGCGTAATAACTTATGACTTTTTAGGTCATGGAAAAAGCGTGCTCAAAAAGGACAAACTCACCCTAGAAGACTATGTAACTCAACTATACAATCTTGTTAATGAGATTGGAGTTACAAACTTTTCATTAATTGGACACTCAATGGGGGCAATTATTGCGGTTGCATTCGCATTAAAATATCCTAGAAAAGTTGACACACTCATTCCCATAAATATTGTCTTTAAGAGAACTAAAAAAGCCCAAGATGATGTAATTATGAGGGCTAAAGATGTCTTTAAATCTCAACAAATAACTAATATTAGTCAAACACTTGAAAGGTGGTTTAAAAACAAAACCAGCCCTGATGATTTACTGAAGATTAATAATGTTCGAAGCTGGCTTAACAATACCTCGCCAAAAGCTTACGCAGAAGCTTACTATTTATTTGCTACATCTGATCGAGTTTTTGTAAATAATCTTTCAAACTTACAACCACCTGTTTTATACTTAACCGGGAGTGAAGACCCTAATTCTACTTCGCTAATGTCTGAACAAATGGCTCAAGAAACTCCAAATAGCTGGAGTGATTCCATTGAAAGTGAGGCGCATATGATGGCATATATATCGGCAAAAAAAGTTAACTCAATAATAGAACATTTTCTTAATAACACTACCAATACTACTAAATGAAAACAGAAGAAACACGGGATCTAAGACAAGCACTTGGCTCTTTTCCAACAGGGGTAACTGTGGTTACAGCCAAAGATAAAGATGGAAGTCCAGTAGGATTTACTGCGAACTCTTTCACTTCAGTGTCGTTAGAGCCTCAATTAATATTGATATGTATTGACAAGGAGTCTTTCAACATAGAGTCGTTTTCTAAAGGTGGAAGTTTTGCAGTTAGTGTTCTCTCTGAAAGTCAGCAACATATATCAACCACTTTTGCAAGCCCTGAAACTGATCGCTTTAAAAATATTTCTTGGAAATCAAAAACTACAGGAAGCCCTATCATATCTGACTCAGTTGCCTGGTTTGATTGTGATACGGATAATATTATAGAGGGTGGTGATCACCTTATTCTTATTGGTAAGGTAAGGGAGTTTGGATACAATCCCCAAACCCCACTGGTTTATTTACGAGGAAATTATGTTAATCTCGGACTTGAACAAAAAATGCTCCTTGCAATGGAAAATAAAAACACAAAAATAATTGTTGGGGCGTTAATTGAATGGCGAAAAAAAATATTTCTTCTTACAGATCAAACAACTGGAATGCTTTATTTCCCAAATGCTTCAAGACTGGGTTCAACTTCTGACGAAGAAAGTCTTCTTGGAAGTCTCCAAAAGCAAAAAATACATATTAATGAACACTATCTATTTTCAGTATTTGAAAATAATGATGATAAAACTAGTCTTATATATTACCGCACAAAAGTCGAAGATGGCTCATCTATAACTACTGGACAATTCTATGAATTTGATTCAATACCGTTTGAACTTCTAGCTGATGATGCAAGTAGAATAATGCTTAAACGCTATATTGCAGAAAGAGATTTAAATGCTTTCGGAGTATTTGTGGGTAAGGAAAGTGAAGGCAATGTAGAGGCTATAAGTAAAACTAATCAAAATGTGTAGGAGCTATTAATATGAATTTTTCTTTATTTATACAAATGGAAAGAATAGATGAGGAGCAGTCGCAAAAGCGCTTGTATGAGGAGTATGTCGAGTTATGTCAAATAGCTGATAGGTCAGGTTTCAAAACAATATGGACTGGTGAACATCACGGCATGAACTTCACTATTGCTCCAAATCCATTTGTAAATCTAGCTGATTTAGCCAACAAAACAAAGAATGTTAGGCTTGGAACTGGAACAATTATTGCTCCTTTTTGGCACCCAATAAAACTTGCTGAAGAAGCAGCAATGACCGATATTATTTCAGGAGGTCGGCTTGAAATTGGTATAGCTCGGGGAGCTTACTCTTTTGAGTATGACCGCCTTGCAGATGGTATAGATCCTTTTTCAGCTGGAAGCTCTATGAGAGAGATTGTCCCAGCAATTAAGGGCTTGTGGAGAGGTGACTACACAGGTGAAGGAGAACACTGGTCCTTCCCAAAAACTACTAGCTCACCAAAACCCCTTCAATCCCCTCACCCGCCCATTTGGATTGCAGCAAGGGATCAACATTCTCATGACTTTGCAGTTCAGCAGGGCTGCAATGTTCAAGTAACTCCTCTATGGCTTGGTGATGATGAGGTTGTCTCATTGATGGAAAAATTCAATAACTCCTGTGAGAAATTTAAAGATATAGAGCGTCCAAAAATAATGGTATTACGCCATACATTTGTGGGTGAGAGTGAAGAAGAAGTTGTTCAAGGCGCTAAAGATATATCTAGATTCTACTGTTATTTTGGTGCATGGTTTAAAAATGAAAGACCTATTAATCAAGGGCTTATTGAGAAACTTACGGAAGAAGAAATGTCTAAGATTGAAATGTACTCACCTGAAAAAATGCGTCAAAATAGTATTATAGGAACTCCTGATAAAGTTATTGAGCGTATTAAGTTTTGCGAGAATCTTGGTTTTGACGAATATAGTTACTGGATTGATAGTAGCATGAGCTTTGAAAAGAAAAAGAAATCTTTAGAGCTTTTTATTGAAAAAGTGATGCCTGAATTTACTTAAAGAGGATGGGACATGGAGCACTTTAAACACTACATTAATGGTAAGTTTAGTTCTGGATCAGAGCGCTTTGAGACTCTTAATCCTGCAAATGGTATGCCATGGGCAACCTTTCCATCTGCGACAGAAGATGAGTCTAACTTTGCTATAGAGTCTGCACATAAAGCACTCTATGATGGTGCCTGGTCAAGCCTTACCCCCACTCAAAGAGGTAAGTTAATTCATAGGCTTGGTGATTTAATCTCTGAACATGCTAGCGAATTAGGTGATCTCGAGACTAGGGATAGTGGAAAGTTAGCGGTTGAAACTCGCGCTCAATCCAGCTATGTTTCTGACTACTACTATTACTATGCGGGCCTAGCAGACAAAATACAGGGAGAAGTTCTTCCTATTGACAAGCCTGATATGCGTGTTTTTACAACCCGTGAACCTATTGGGGTTGTTGTTGCTATTGTTCCTTGGAATGCTCAACTCTTTCTTTCAGCAACCAAAATAGCTCCTGCCTTAGCTGCTGGCAATACACTAGTAGTAAAAGCGTCGGAGCAGGCCCCAGCTGCATTATTTAAATTTGCTGAATTGGTTGAAAAAAGTGGCTTTCCTCCTGGAGTTATAAATATCATAACTGGCTTTGCAGAGCCCTGTGGGCGCGTATTAACTACGCATCCAAAAGTTGCGAGAATTGCTTTTACTGGAGGCACTGAAGTTGCGAGACATATTGTTAGGAATAGTGCTGAAAACTTTGCTCATGTAAGTCTTGAGCTTGGTGGTAAATCACCCATGCTAATATTTGAAGACTGCAATATTGATGGGGCAGTAAATGGCATTATTGCAGGAAACTTTGGAGCTTCTGGGCAAAGCTGTGTTGCTGGCTCGCGCGTTTTTATTCAAAGATCAATACACTCTAAAATAGTTGACAAGATTAAAGAGCGCACAAAAAATATTATAGTTGGTGACCCCTTAGATAGTGATACACAGGTTGGTCCTCTTGCCACAAAACATCAGGTCGAAAGAGCGCTAAGCGTTGTTAAACAGTCTATTAAGCAAGGAGCTAGCCTTATTTTTGGAGGGAACAAGCCAAGTCATAAAAAAGAAGGATGGTACTTTGAGCCTACTCTACTTGATTGTCCTAATCAGGAATTTGATTGCGTTAAAACAGAACTATTTGCACCAGTAATAAGTGTCATTGCATTTGACACTGAGGAAGAAGCCATAAGGATGGCAAATGACTCTGCTTATGGTCTTGGTGCAGGAGTATTTACTGAAAACCTAGCAAGAGCTCATCGCGTTAGTGAAAAAATACAGTCTGGGATTGTTTGGATTAATACTTATCGAGCAATATCACCTATTGCTCCTTTTGGTGGAGTGAAGCAAAGTGGTGGTAGCAGAGAGGCTGGCATAGATGCTATTCATGAATACACTAGAACTAAAACAACCTGGATTAATACCTCTTCTGAACCAATGAGCAATCCTTTTATAATGAGATAAATAATCTTTAAAAAATTAACGGAGTAAATAATGGACAAAGAATTATTCGAACTAGGCTTATCAAAGAGAAAAGCAACCCTTGGAAGTGACTATGTAGAAAAAAACCTAGAGGCCGCTGATGATTTTAACGAAGACTTTCAAAAACAAATGACTGAGTGGTGCTGGGGCTTTGGATGGGGTGATGACACCATTAATGAAAAAACTAGGTCTATGATGAATCTAACAATGATTGCTGCCCTTGGAAAAATGGATGAATGGGAAATCCATCTCAAAGGAGCTTTAACGAATGGAGTAAGTAAGGATGAGATTAAATCAATACTCCATGTTATTGCAATCTATTGCGGAGTTCCTCAAGGAGTTGAGTGTTTTAAAATTGCAAGAAAAGTTTTAGAGAATGCTGGTGAGATTTAAGTGCCAAAAAATTCTTACAATTATTTGGATATAACTTAAATGACTTTTGGATATCTATGAGATTTGATTTTGTTCCATTTTTTAATCCAGGGGAAAATATTCCTTGGAATCGTGTTGTTAAAATGATGCGTGAGCAAACGAATTTAGCTGAACAGGCTGATTTCACAACTGTTTGGCTTACAGAGCATCACTTTGCACACAATGGTTATCTAAATGCTCCACCTAATCCAATAATGATGTCTCTTGATCTAGCTTCTCACTCAAAAAGAATAAGAGTAGGTCAGGCACCAATCGTTCTTCCTGATTGGCATCCATTAAGAGTGGCAGAAGATATAGCACTGCTTGACAACATGACTGAAGGAAGGGTTGATTTTGGTGTTGCCAAGGGTATTAATGAAAGGGTGACAATTCAATTCAATAAAGAGGCTGATCGAAGAGATAATGAAAAAAGCTACAGACTATTCATGGAGTCTCTTGAAGTCATATTAAAAGCATGGACCCAAGATCCATTTTCACATAAGGGAGAGTTTTATGAGTTCCCTGTTCCCGGTTGGAAAGAAACAAACCGATTCTTAATGCCTCTTGAAAAAGAATATCACTCAAAAGAAGGTGAATATACTGGTATGTATATCCATCCTAGGCCTTATCAAAATCCACATCCTCCAGTATGGCTAATGTCGAATTCACCACACACCTATAAATTAGCTGCTGAGAGAGGATTTAAGGTGATTGGCATGTCGAGCCCTCCAGGAAAGCTTGTAAGTTGTTGGGATGCCTATGCCAATGCAGAGTCACATGATGGGGCAAAATACCAAAGAGGGGATGGTGTTGGAGTATGCACTGTTATTTATGTTGCTGAAACAATGGAGCAGGCTGACAAAGATGCTAGAGCTGCAATCAATGGCTATTATGAATATCTAAGTGGTTCGAGACCAGAAGGAAGTTGGACTAGAAAAGCCTATCTAGATGAAGATGCCAATCCAACTGATGAAGATCTCAATGGAGAGTGGTTTGATTTCCTTATGAAGTATGAACTGATATGGGTTGGTGATGCAGACTATGTTGCTGAGAAAATTGATAAGCTTAATAAATCAATTGGTCTAAATCATATTATGCTGCTTCAACAATTTCCAGGATTTGACTATCAAAAAATACTCAAAAGCATGGCTTTATTTTCTGAGAGGGTTATGCCCAGGTTTAATCCAGATGGAGTTTAAGAATAGGAGATTAGATAAATGTTAGAAGTTTGGGGTAGAAAAAATGCTAATCAAGTTATACAGGTCCTTTGGACTCTATCTGAGTTAGGTGTTGATTACAAAAGGCACTCTATAGGAACTGAATCAGGTGATCTAGATGCTGATGATTATAAATCCCTTAACCCTAACTCAAAAATACCTACTATTCGTGACAATGGGTTTGTATTGTGGGAATCCCATGCAATAATTCGCTATCTTGCAAGGCAGTATGGTTTTGGTAATCTTTATCCTAAAGATCCTCAAAAGGCGGCAATCTCTGATCAATGGATGACCTGGTCTACAGATGGTTTTATGGGAACTTTTTTTCCTGTTTTTTGGCAGCTTGTTCGAACTGAAGAGTCACAAAGAGATTATAACAAGATTGCTGAAATGGCAAAGCAGAGTGCTGAAGTACTGAAAGTGCTTGAGGGGCATTTAGATAATAATAAATTTGTTGCTGGTGATGATTTTACTTATGGTGACATTCCTCTTGGTGTTTTAATACATAAGTACTTTGTCCTTGATATTAAAAGACCATCAATGCCTGGAATTGAAGCATGGTATCAAAGACTAACTGAGAGAAATCCTTACAAAGAACACGCAATGCAGCCATTTGGCAACTCACCTGAAGAATTCTTGAAATTACAAACCAAAGGTGAGAAAAATTTATAATTAACTTCTATGTCAATCTTTAATTCAAATATTTCAACGAAAGAAGCAGGAATAACCACCGATCTGCTTGATAAAATTACTAATGCCTACAATCAAAATGATATTGATAAAGTAATGTCATTTTTTGCGGAAGATGTGGTGTTTGACCATGCAACAGGGCCTAATATCAATGGTACTCGGTTTTCTGGACTGAATACTATCAGAGGAATTTTCGAGGGACTGTTTAATAGTGTTGAGAGTGTTCAATGGACCCCAATTGATACCAGGATTTCTGGAGACAAAGCTTACTGTGAATTTCATCGACTTGCAAAACTCAAATCTGGTGAAACTCAAGACTTTTTGAGTATTGATATCTTGACATTCCGTGATGGACTAATTATCCATAAAGATACTTTTTATAAAAGTAGAACTAACTAAAAAGGATTTTAAATGACAAGAACTAAACCCATTGATCCAATATTAGAGAAGGGTTATAACGTAAGATTATTAGTTGATGATTTTGACGGTCTTATTAATAAATGGACTAAAAGAAGCGCGACTTTCAGAGCTACTGTAGATTCCTCAATTGATTGTCAATATGGAAGTGGTGAAAAAGATAAACTAGATATTTTTCGTTGTGGACAAGATAATGCGCCGCTATTCATTTTTATTCATGGTGGATACTGGCAGCGAGGTGATAAATCATTCTATAGCTTTGTAGCTGAGTCATTTGTGCAATCTGGGATTGATGTTGCTCTTATTGGCTATCAACTATGTCCTGGTGCAAGCATGACCAATATTGTTGAAAAAATACAAGAGGCTATCATTTGGTTGTGGCGAAATGCTGATAAGTACTCAATTTCAAAAAATCGAATTAACGTTTCTGGACATTCTGCAGGTGGCCATATCACTGGTATGGTTCTTGCAACTGATTGGCAACAAATGTCTAATGACTTACCAAAAAATATTGTAAAGACAGGTATTCCAATAAGTGGCCTTTATCAACTCGATCCAATTAGAGAGACAACAATAGGTGATGCACTAGGCTTAAATGATAAGGAAAGCAAAGCATTAAGCCCTCATTTCTTTGAACCAAAAACAAGCGCTCCCATTCTAGTAGCACTTGGTGGTGGAGAGACTCCTGAATTTCATTGGCAAACTAATAAATTTGTTGAAAAATGGAAAGAGCATAATGCTCCGCTTGATTATCATGCAGAGCCAGATGTAGATCACTTTGGAGTAGTAGAGAGGCTTGCAAATAAGGACTCTCAGATTTTCATAAAAGTAAAGGATTGGTTGCTTTAAATAAACTTCTTAATGCGCTACTTTAGAATCATTATTTTTTGATGAAGTCATTGCGACAGAAAATGCAATTAATAAGAATCCAGCTATTGCCATGATGCCCATAGTCTCTCCAAACAGATACCAAGCCTGAATTGCTACAAGAGCAGGAACTAAATAAAAGTAACTACCAACTCTAGCTGAAGCATCCTGCTTAATCATTGTCATTAAAAGGAGCACCGCTCCAATTGAAAGCCCAAAAACCTGCCAGGCTAGAGTAATAACAAATGGACCAGTCCATTGAACCTCACCAGTTTCAAAACAAAAAGCCACAACAATACAAAGCATAAATGCACCAAGATATTGAACCCAGGTTCCACTAATTAAATCCATGTCGCTGCAAAATCGCTTTTGATAAATGGCCCCTAATGAAATCCCAAAAAGTGATGCAAATACGGCCAATATTGCCCAAAAAGAAAAACCGCTAAAAAAACCATCAGTGGTTAAATCAAACCTTTCAAACAAAACTAAATATACCCCTATGAGTCCAATAATTAAACCAATCCATTGTTTTCTAGATACCCTCTCATGAAGAATTATTCCAGCCATGAAAGCCATTCCTAATGGCTGAAGACCAATTATCATTGAGGATAATCCAGCCGGCATTCCCCACTTAATGGCCTGAAAAACACCTCCAAGATATACCCCATGAATCAATACTCCGGCGAATATTAGATGAAAAAATGCAGATCTAGAGCTTGGCCAACTGCTTTTATTGATTCGTAATATAAAAAACAAAACTATTAATGTAAACGCAGTACGATATGCTAATAAAGTGAATGGTTCTGCGTATGGAAGGCCGTATTTGGCGGCCAAAAAACCTGTACTCCATATCCAAACAAAAAGCCATGGAGTGAAGCGTGTACTTAAAGTAAGGTTTTTCATAAAAAACACCAAAAATTCATTTACTTAATAAATCACTAATTAAAATTACTTAATTAATAAAGAATCGATTTTATACAAAATAGCTCTATAGCGCTCAAGAAACGTAACACGAGCAAAACTTTGATTAGACTATAATATATGTTGTAATTCTTTCAGAAACCCGTCAGATTTTGACTATTTCTTTTGAATAAAGTTTCCCAATTTTAAATAATTTTATGAAGCAATTTTTTTCTATCATTCTGCTTTTGATCATTGTCCCTCTCTCAGCAAGCTGGGCTGAAACTTTTTCAGTTGATAAAGAATCTACTCTAAGTGAAAGCAACCAATCATCAGTTTTATTGCAGGGTGAAAATAATCTAGGTTTTGAAAAACGTCCAGTAAAAGTTAACGAGGCTTTCAAGTTAAGCGCTATTTCGGTTGATGAAAATACAATTGCTGTGAGATGGATTGTTAAAGAAAACTATTACCTCTATAAAGATAAAATTTCTTTTTCAGTCACAGAGGCAACAATTGAAGATGCTCTGTTTCCAAAGTCAAAATTAAAAGTTGATGAGTTTTTTGGTGAGGTCAATATTTACAATTCATCCGTGGAGGTTATTCTTTCACTTACCGACATTGTTAGCAACAAAGTTATATTAACAGTAGAACACCAAGGCTGCTGGGAAGGTGGAGTTTGTTATCCCCCTCAGAGCGATACCATTCAAGTTGATTTTAATGGAACTCAAGCATTTTCTTCTCAAGATAATAGTCAAATAACAAAGTCAGAAAAAAGCGCCAGTGAAAAGTTTCAACAAGGCGGTTTAACTTTATTAATTGCAGCGTTTTTGGCTGGTTTGGCTCTTTCTTGGACACCTTGTGTATACCCAATGGTCCCAATACTGTCTGGAATTATTATTGGACAAAAGAAAGCTCCAAGCACTCCAAGAGCTATCTTAATGTCGGTTGTCTTCGTTTTTTCAATGTCTCTCGCTTATGCTTTGATTGGAGCGACAGCAGGCTACTTTGGAGCTGGCATAAATATTCAGGCGATAATGCAAACTCCCTGGATCTTAATTGTTTTCAGTTTAATCTTTCTATTTTTAGCATTTTCAATGTTTGGATACTATGACATTCAACTACCCTCTAAATTGCAGGTCAAGATTACAAACCTAAGTAACAGGCAAACGAGTGGGGATTTCATTGGTGTTAGCATCATGGGGTTCCTTTCTGCCCTAATTGTTGGTCCATGTGTTACGCCATTCCTTGCGACTGCTTTAAGTTATGTTATTGCTGGAGGAAGCGCTGCTAAAGGAGCTGCTAGTCTTTTTGCAATGGGGCTGGGAATGGGCATCCCTTTAATAATAATTTGTGGCTGGGGTGTCAATGCACTGCCAAAAGCTGGACTATGGATGGAAAACGTCAAGAAAATTTTTGGTCTTTCAATGATTGCTGTTTCTCTGTATTTACTGGATCGAATTCTGAGTCCACTTTTATCTCTAATTCTATGGTCACTCCTATTCACTCTAGGGCCAATTATGCTTGGTGTTTTTAACAAAATCACTAAACCTATTAGCTTCTGGAGTTTGCTATTTAAAGCAACATGTTTGATTTTCTTAGCTTATGGCGTCTTGCTATGGCTATTGGTGGCAAAAGGTGGTGGTGATATTCAGCAACCTCTTGACTCAATCATTTATGGGGACAGCTTAGATTCATCAAATAGTGTCGACTTTCAGGTAATTACAGATGAAGATGAATTTAATAAATTATTAGCTATAACTTCAAACAATAATAGCCTACTGGTCATTAAGTTTTATGCAGAATGGTGTATTTCTTGCAACAAGCTAGAGAGGGTTGTATTCTCAAATAGACAAGTCAATGAGGCTCTGGAAGATTCTCTTAAACACACATTAGACGTTACTGAGAATAATCGCTTTAATCAGTCGATGCTTGCAAGATTCTCACTTGTTGGACCACCCGCCATATTATTTTTTAAAAACGGTCAAGAGCTTCGAGACCAAAGAATTATTGGTGAATTTAGTGCTAAAGAGTTTGTAGACCACATAAATAATCTGCAATAAATATTTATTAATTTCCTCTAAAAGCTTCTAATTGTAGCTATATTTGATTAAATAGATGTTAAAATACTTTTAGTTACTTACAGTTAAAATCTAGTCTTAAAGGCTTATTTATTATATTTTTAAGCCAAAACATGAACTTGCAATCATTGCATGCCTTAATGGCTTCAATGTGAATTGGTATTTAAATTCCAAAAATAAGTTGCAAAGAACCATAAAAGAGGAACGCAAATGGATATTAGAAAAGTTAAAAAGCTAATGGAGCTTCTAGAGGAATCTGGAATGTCAGAAATTGAAATTAAAGAAGGCGAAGAGTCAGTAAAAATTTCTAGATATGGAAATTCTCCTGCCCCAAGTCACTCATTTGTTCAGCAACAAGCACCTGCCTCCTTGCCCCCAATGGCAGCGGCTCCAGTAAATGCAGATCAGCCCTCAACTATTGGTCAGTCCTTAACGTCTCCCATGGTAGGAACCTACTATTCAGCCCCATCTCCAACTGCAAAGCCTTTTGTTACAATTGGACAGCACGTAAAACAGGGCGACACCATTGGGATTGTTGAAGCCATGAAGATAATGAATCAAATTGAAGCTGAGCAGTCTGGGACAGTCCTTCAAATTCTTGTTAAAGATGGTGAAGCTGTAGAATTTGGACAACCGCTAATCATAGTCGAATGAGCTCAATAAAAAAAGTTCTAATTGCTAACCGGGGTGAAATTGCACTTCGAATTCTTAGGGCTTGCAAAGAGCTTGGAATCCAAACTGTAGCAGTATACTCAACAGCAGATAAAGACTTAAAGCACGTTCGGTTAGCTGATGAAGCTGTTTGTATTGGGCCACACCCATCTATCAAAAGCTATCTTAATATCCCCGCTATTATAAGTGCGGCCGAGGTAACACATTCTGATGCAATTCATCCAGGATATGGATTTCTTTCTGAAAGCGCTGATTTTGCTGATCAAGTTGAGCAAAGTGGCTTTATCTTTATTGGTCCACACGCAGAAAATATAAGGGTTATGGGGGACAAGGTTGCTGCCATTGAGGCAATGCAAAACTCTGGCGTACCTTGCGTTCCAGGATCAAATGGAGCATTAGATGATAATGAACAAAGAAGCATTAAAATTGCCAGAGAAATTGGTCTACCAATAATAATTAAAGCCTCTGGTGGTGGTGGTGGCCGAGGAATGCGAGTTGTTGACTCTGAAGATGACTTAGCTGACTCAATAAGACTCACTCAATCTGAGGCGTTAAGCTTTTTTGGTAATGGTGAAGTTTATATGGAAAAATTCTTAACGACCCCTCGCCATGTTGAGATTCAAATTCTAGCGGACCAGCATGGAAACGCAGTTCACCTTGGTGAAAGAGACTGCTCAATGCAAAGGCGTCATCAAAAAGTTGTAGAAGAGGCTCCTGCACCAGGAATCTCTCCAAAATTACGAAATAAAATTGGCAATATTTGTGCTGAAGCTTGTAAAAAAATTAACTATCGTGGAGCTGGGACCTTTGAATTTCTTTTCGATAATGATGAGTTTTACTTTATTGAAATGAACACTAGAGTTCAGGTTGAGCATCCAGTAACTGAAATGATTACTGGTGTTGATATTGTCCGTGAACAAATCTTAATTGCGAGTGGTGATAAGTTATCAATAACTCAAGATCAAGTTGAAATTAAAGGTCATGCTATTGAATGTAGGATAAATGCTGAAGATCCCGAAACTTTTATGCCTTCACCAGGAAAAATTACACAGTATCATGCTGCTGGTGGTCTTGGAGTTAGAATAGACTCTCACATTTATAATGGCTATAATGTCCCGCCATACTACGACTCTATGATTGGAAAAGTGATTACTTTTGGCGACAATCGAAATAATGCAATTATTAAGATGCAAAATGCTCTTGATGAAATGGTTATTGATGGAATAAAAACAAATATTCCACTTCAAAGAAAAATTATGACCGATAAAGTGTTTAGGAAAGGTGGTATGAATATTCACTATCTAGAAAAGATGCTTGGGGATGAAGAATAATGAAAATTAAAGTTGGAATAATTGGTGGTTCAGGATATACCGGTATTGAACTATTGCGTATCATCCATCAACATCCACTTGCAGAAGTTACCTCGATTACATCAAGGGCTCTTCAAGGTAAAAAAATATCAGACGTTTTCCCCAACATGCATGGTCTCTCAGAGTTGGTATATTCACTTCCCGATGATAAAGCTTTATTTGAATGTGATATTGTTTTCTTTGCAACGCCTCATGGGGTTGCCATGGATAATGCTGAATCTTTTCTTGAAAAAGGCGTCAAAGTTGTTGATTTGGGTGCTGACTTTAGAATTAATGATGCTGACTTATGGTCAGATTGGTACAAAATGGAACACTCACAGCTTTCACTTCTTGAGGAGGCAGTATATGGTCAGCCTGAAATTAGACGAGATGCTATAAAAAATGCACGACTAGTTGCAAATCCTGGATGTTACCCAACAGCCGTTCTTCTGGCCTTAAAGCCTCTTCTTGAGAGTGGCTTAATTGATATCTCAAACATAATTGCAGACTGCAAATCTGGAGCTAGCGGAGCAGGAAGAATTGCTAACCAAGCAACTCTTCTTTGTGAGATAACTGAAAGCTTTAAGCCATATGCAGTAGGTGGCCACAGACACTTTCCTGAAATAAAGCAAGAGCTAGAACTTATTGCTGGGAAGCCAGTTGGATTAACTTTTGTTCCCCACTTGCTTCCTATGATTCGAGGCATAGAGGCTACGATTTATGTTGACCTTGTTGATTCATCTGTCAATGTTAGGCCTTATTTCGAAAATGCCTACAAAAACGAAGAATTTGTTAAAATACTCCCTGAAGGTACTTATCCTGAAACGCGTTCAGTTAAATCATCGAACTATTGCCAGATTTCAATTCAGTATATTGAACACAGCAATAAACTAGTAATTATGTCGGTTATTGACAACTTAGTTAAGGGTGCTGCGGGACAAGCAATCCAAAATATGAACTTAATGTTTGGACTTGCAGAGCAGGAAGGCCTTACACAGATTGGTTTACTGCCTTAAAAGCAGTCTATATATAATAATTTGGAGATGCCCTATGGTTGCCGCTGAAATTCAAGATGAAGCTGATATAGTTTTTAGCGATAGTGCTGCAAGCAGGGTGGCGCAACTCATCAAGGAAGAAAAAAACCCAGCTTTAAGGCTTAGAGTTTATATTACTGGTGGAGGATGTTCAGGCTTCTCCTACGGCTTTGCTTTTGATGAAAACCTTAAAGAAGGTGATAGTGGTGTTAATAAGCAGGGCGTTGAGTTAGTTATCGACCCAATGAGTTATCAGTATCTAATGGGTTCAACAGTAGACTATCTTGAGGATCTCCAAGGAGCAAGATTTATTGTAAGTAACCCTAATGCCAAAACCACGTGTGGTTGTGGCTCTTCTTTTTCAATTTAATAACAATATTATGACCGAATATATTCCAGGCCTAGCAGGCGTTCCAGCAACTAAATCAGCAATTTCTTCAATCGATGGAGAAAAAGGAATACTCGCTTATAGAGGCTACTCCATTCAAGATCTCGTCGAGCACTCCTCATTTGAAGAAACTGCTTTGTTGTTAATGAATGGTGAATTGCCTTCACCTAAAGAGCTGTCAACCTTTAAAAATATTTTACAAAAAAGAAATGAAGTAAAACGAAAAATCCGCCATTTACTTTGGTCGCTTCCATCAACTGGCCACTCAATGGATGTGCTTCAAACTGCAATGGCTGCAATGGCTACTTTTTACCCAGATGCTGGCGCATCAGAGCCAGACTCGGCCTATACGCAAAATGCGCTTATTAAAATAATCTCAAACATGAGCACTCTGGTCGCAATGTGGACTCGCATTAGTAGAGGATATGATCCAATTCCTCCAAGCAACAAGATGTCTTATGCTGAAAATTTTATGTACATGTGTTTTGGGGAGGAATCTGACCCAGAAATTGTTAACCTTTTAGATGCCTCCTTAATTTTACATGCCGAGCATACAATCAACGCCTCCACTTTTTCTACCATGGTGACAGCATCTACTCTTGCCAATCCTTTTTCTTCAATTGCATCAGGAGTTGGAACACTTGCAGGACCTTTGCATGGCAACGCAAATGAAAATGTGCTTCTTATGCTTGATGAAATTGGTTCTGCAAAAAATGCCCGCCCTTGGATTAAAAATAGACTCAAAAACAAACAAGTTATCTGGGGAATGGGTCATCGTGAGTATAAAACCAAAGATCCTAGAGCCACAATTCTTGAAAAAATGATTAAAACTTATATTAAGAAAAATGGCCTCAACTTATCTAACCGATTCGAAACAGCGCTTGAAGTTGAAAGCATCTGTGATGAGTTATTGTCTCAAAAAGGTGTCTATCCCAACGTTGACTTTTATTCTGGCATCCTTTACTCAGAAATTTTTAGCTTTACCAAAGAACACTTTACTCCTATTTTTGCCATGGCTCGTTCAGCTGGATGGGTAGCTCATTGGCACGAGCAGGTTAGTCACAATAGAATCTTTAGGCCAACACAGATATATACTGGTGCTGACTTTAGGGACTATCCCTCTAGTTAATAATGGACAAGACTACACACTTTGGCTTTAAACAGGTCGACGTTGAAAAAAAACAAGGCCTAGTTAAGGGTGTATTTGACTCAGTTGCAGGCAAATATGACCTCATGAATGATGTCATGTCAATGGGGACTCACCGTCTGTGGAAAAACTACACAATCTCTAGTAGCAATGTATCAGAAGGAGATCATGTTCTTGATATTGCTGGAGGAACAGGTGATCTGGCTATAAAATTTAGAAAAAAAGTTGGCGAATCTGGAAAGGTTATCTTATCTGACATCAATGGCTCAATGCTGAATGAGGGTAGAAAAAATCTTTTGAATCATGGCATTATTGATGTGGACTTTGTTCAGGCCAATGCTGAATCTCTCCCATTTGAAGACAACACATTTGATTGTGTAAGCATTGCGTTTGGCTTAAGGAATGTAACAAATAAAGATGTTGCCCTTCAGCAAATGTATCGTGTTTTAAAAAAAGGTGGCACATTACTGATTTTGGAGTTTTCTAAAGTTGAAAATGAGATGCTTAAAAAAATATACGATTTATACTCTTTCAACGTTATACCAAAATTTGGTGAATTTTTTGCAAATGATGAAGATAGTTATCAATACCTTGCGGAATCAATTCGCAAACACCCTGATCAAGAAACCTTGAAGTCTATGGCGCTTGATGCTGGGTTTGGTTTTTGTGAGTATCACAATCTTACGGGTGGCATAGTCGCACTTCATAAAGCAATCAAAACTTAATTACTATGTTTCGCCTCGCTATTGAAAAAGCTCTTAACCACATGGTAAATGTTAATGACATTAACATAACGCGCCTCGATAATAGTCTAGTTAGCGTGTATGTTGATGATATTGATTTAAGGCTTTTTTTTCTGTGTCTAAATTCTCGCATTTTCGTCATAGAAAATAGTGAGCAAAAAAATACTAATGTTGATATCACTCTCAATAAAAAAGCCTTTTTAGCTTTATTTAAAGGTATATCTTTTGAAGATTTAATTGAAAGTGAAGATATTGAAATTAATGGAAGCATTAAAACAGCACAGCAGTTGGCTGACTTACTTGCATTATCCTCTATTGACATTGAAGAGCTTATTTCTCAATATACTGGGGACATTATTGCGCATCAGCTTGGACAAACATTAGATAAGATTAAAGGCTCGTCATCTCAGGAAAAGGATTCATTTGTTGAAAACTTAAAAAATGAATTTACCACTCTTTTGATTGCCCCTAGTCGGTCTAAATTTTTTAAAAAAGCGCGTTCTAGATGAAAAGCTTTTTTCGCTTCCTTGGCATATCAAGGACTCTAATTCGGTATCGATTAGATCATCTTATATTATCTACTTCGCTCTTAAAAAGCCTCAAGCCACTAATTTATTTGACACCATGGCATTACTTTCCGAGCAAAAAATTTACTCGAGGTGAAAGAATTCGCCTTGCGCTCGAAGAACTAGGCCCAATATTTATTAAATTTGGTCAAACGCTCTCAACTCGAAGGGACCTTCTTCCAGAAGATATAGGCAATGAATTAGCAAAACTCCAAGATAAATGCCCTCCCTTTCCTGCTAAAGAATCTAAGTTGATTATTGAAAAAGCCCTTGATGAAAGCGTCTCAACCCTATTTGCATCTTTTGATGATGAACCCTTAGCCTCGGCATCTATTGCACAGGTTCATAGTGCGATTACTCATAATGATGAAGAAATTATTATTAAGGTTGTTCGCCCAGGAATAGAAAAACAAATTAAAAGAGATATTCGCCTACTTTATGCATTTGCAGGCTTAGCTGAAAAGCATCCTGACGGCAAAAGACTGAGGCCAAGAGAAGCGGTTGCTGAATTTGAAACTATCATTTATAACGAACTTAATATGATGGTTGAAGCAGCTAATGCATCTCTACTTAGAAAGAACTTTAGTGACTCTAGCCTTCTTTATGTTCCAAAAGTACACTGGGATTATTGCCGCTCTAACATACTAGTAACTGAGCGCATTTATGGAACTCCAGTAACTAATATTGAGGCCTTAAAGAGTACTGATACAAACCTTCGAACTCTTGCTGAAAATGGTGTGGTGATTTTCTTCACCCAAGTGTTTGATCATAATTTTTTCCATGCTGATATGCATCCAGGAAACATTTTTGTTGGTGAAAATGATCAATATATTGGTGTTGATTTTGGCATTATGGGTACCCTAACAGAGGCCGATCAATACTATCTTGCTCAAAACTTTTTAGCGTTTTTCAATCAGGATTATAAAAAAGTAGCTCAAGTCCATCTTGAGTCAGGGTGGATACCAGAAGGAACAAACGTCTTAGAGTTTGAAAACGCTATTCGAAGCGTTTGTGAACCGATATTCGAAAAACCTTTAAGTGAAATTTCTTTTGGTCAAGTTTTATTAAGCTTACTAAAAGAGGCCAAACGTTTTGATATGGAAGTTCAGCCTCAACTTCTATTACTCTATAAAACGTTACTAAACATTGAAGGGTTAGGTCGAACTCTATACCCTGAACTTGACCTTTGGGCAACTGCAAAGCCTTACCTTGAAAAGCTTGCCAAAGACAAATACAGCTTAAAAAACACTGTTAAAAAAATCTCTGCTCAACTCCCTGAACTTATTTTAGAATTACCCGAAATCCCTATGTTGGTTATTAACGCTTTAAAACAAATTGAAAAAGGCTCGCTTAAACAAGAAAATTCAAAAAAACAAACAGAAGCCATTCTCTCTCAACTTCGAGAAAATTCTCTAAAGGAGCGTGCGACTATTATTGCAATATCGCTTCTTGCACTCACAGGGTTCCTAGTTACTCAATCAATCTGGACTTATGCAGCAGTAAGTGCATTTTCCAGCCTTATATTCTGGTTTAAATCTCGCTAAAGAAACTCAACAAGACGTAAAAATTGGAAGTTTTATGGGTTTATTCATCTAGTAAAAAAGTTGGCATCTTGTAGTACATATCAACTGAGTTATCTATTATTTTTACTTTTTTTTCAGGGCCTTGTTCCCAACATTTAACTGATGTAATCATTGCGTTTTGAGATAAAACCAAAACCTTACTAAGCGGAGGAGTGGCTATGCCGTCTGAAGCCTTTATTGGCTTATCATTTTTATCATAAATGGCACACTTAATACTTGTAACTTCATTAGTACTGATGAAAATTGAAGTGCTATCAGTTAGCTCTTTTCTCTCAAAAGAAAAGCTCTCAACTATAATTCCATCGGGATCTCCATCAATTGTAGCCATTTTATTAATTTCATCAGCAGAAATTGAATGGGACGTTAAAAAAAGTACAGTTAGGAATAATTTTGTCATAATAAGTGAGTCTAAGGCTTAGGCAAAAAGTTAAACATTGATTAGGAGTCTTTATACTAAGACTATATTAAGCTGATCAGCCGTTAGTATTTCCTGATATCTCTCCATTTTCCAAAATGTACTCTGCCGCTCTTACACCATCTTCATAGAAAATAGATTTACCATTAAGAATACCATTTTTATATTCTTGCTCGGACTCTAAAAGACCATCTTCATTCCAAGCAGTTAGAACTCCTTCAAGTTTATTATCTTCATAAAAACCTGCTGAAGCTTTTTTCCCATTCTCATACCAATAAGTCAGCGTTCCTGCAAGCTCATTATTTTCATAGAATCCCTCTGAAGCTTTTTTGCCACTTTCATACCAGTAAGTTTCCCTTCCATATTTAATGCCATTTTTATAAGTTGTCTCTAGCCTCATGCCATTATCTAAATTCTCAGTATGTAGTCCATTTGTATTTTTATTCATAGTAAGATTATATTTGATTTTGCCTTAAAGTCCAAATTTCGTTTGATGCCTGAGTGCACCCCAATGATGCCTATAGCAAAAGAAATTCGGGTAAAATAATGCTCCAGCCTATCTGGTCGCAAGACGGGCAATATTGGTTACACCACTAAACGTGGTGTTTTTTTATTTATTGGAGAACTCAAAATGAGTATTACTGTAAACGCATTAGAGCGTAAAGATCAAGGGAAAGGTGCGAGCCGCCGCTTGAGAAAAGAAGAAAGAGTACCAGGTATCGTTTATGGTGGAACTAAAGCGCCACAGATGGTAACACTAAACATTCATGAAATCACCCACTTACTAGAAAATGAAAATACATTCACTTCTGTATTAGATTTGATGGTTGATAAATCAAAAGAATCTGTTGTTTTAAAAGACATTCAGCGTCATCCTGCAAAAAATACTGTTCAACATATGGATTTTTTACGAGTAGACGCAAAACACGCTCTTGTTACAATGACTCCATTACACTTTATTGGAATGGATGAAAATGAGGCATTAAGGCTAGGAAATATGCTGAATCAATTCGTTGTTTCGGTTGAAATCTCATGCTTACCGCAAGACCTTCCAAATGGTATTGATGTAGATGTTACCAATCTAGAGATTGGTGATCATCTAACACTAACTAATCTTGTCTTGCCTAAAGGCGTTGTAATTACTTCACTTCAGCATGAAGATGTTGAGGCGCATGATCAAACTGTATGTTCTGTCACGGAACCTAAAGTTATCGTAGAGGAAGAGGAAGAAATAATAGAATCTACTGATTCTGAAACAGAAGGCGAAGAGGGTGAATCTAATGAGGGCTCTGAAGGTTCAAAAGATGGTGACGAAAAAGAATAAAACGTTGCCAGCCCTTATTGGCTCAATAAATACTTAAACGAAGCGTTGTAATGATTAAATTAATTGTTGGACTGGGAAACCCGGGAAAAGAATATCAAGGACATCGTCACAACGCCGGCTTTTGGTTTGTTGATTCATTAGCTAGCGTTTTAGGCTCCAAATTTAATGGTCAGTCTAAGTTTCTAGGTGAAACTTCAACCATTAGCTTTGGCTCTAAAAAAGTTCACCTTCTCAAGCCTCAGACCTTTATGAATAATTCTGGCGGCTCTATCAAAAGCTTATTGAGTTATTACAACATCAAGCCTGAAGAGACTCTTGTGATTCATGATGAGTTAGATTTGCCTGTTGGCTTAATCAAGCTAAAACTAGGTGGTGGACATGGTGGTCATAACGGCTTAAGAGACACAATTAAAGCACTTGATACGAATAATTTTTATCGTCTAAGAGTGGGAATAGGCCATCCAGGAACAAAAAATGATGTTGTAGATTTTGTTTTAAGCTCCCCAACTAGCTCTGAATTAAAACTAATTGAACAAGGAATGATAGAAGCATCAGGCGTTATTGAAATGCTAGTTGATGGAGATTTTGAAGCCGCTATGAAGGCCCTTCATTCCTTATAATGGGGCAAAAAGATGGGATTTAAATGTGGCATAGTTGGACTTCCAAATGTAGGTAAATCAACACTATTCAATGCGCTAACAATGGCGGGCATAGATTCAGAAAACTACCCCTTTTGTACGATTGAGCCAAACGTTGGCATCGTGCCTGTTAATGATCCTCGATTACAAGGATTAGCAAACATCGTTACTCCAGAAAAAATTTTACCAACCACAATGGAGTTTGTAGATATTGCTGGATTAGTTGAGGGCGCTTCAAAAGGTGAAGGACTAGGAAATCAATTTCTTTCAAATATTCGTGAAACAGATGCAATCCTGCACGTTGTTCGATGCTTTGAAAATGATGACATCATTCATGTTTCAAACAAAGTTGATCCGCTTGATGACATAGATACAATTAATACGGAGCTTGCCTTATCCGATCTTTTTAGCGCAGAAAAGGCCTACCAAAAAGCTATAAAAAACTCCAAATCAGGGCAAAAAGAAGGTCTGCCTTTAAAAAACTTGCTTGAAAAAATCCTACCAACTCTTGAAGAAGGCCATGCAGTTAGATCTCTTGTCTTTACTGAAGAAGAGGAAAAGCTAGTTAAGGGTCTGCAATTGCTTACTTCAAAGCCAGTTCTTTATGTTGCCAATGTAAGTGAAAATGGCTTTACAAACAATCCTCACCTATCTGCATTAACGAACTATGCAGATAATGAAAATAGTCAAGTTGTTGCTGTATGTGCTGATATTGAGTCTGAAATTGCTGAGCTTGATGACGAAGACAAGCAAGGTTTTTTAGATGAGATGGGGCAATCTGAATCTGGCCTTGATCGCCTAATTAAAGCGGGATATAGCTTGCTAGGGCTTCAAACATATTTTACCGCAGGTGTTAAAGAGGTTAGAGCCTGGACAATAAATATTGGAGATTCAGCTCCAATGGCCGCGGGTAAAATACATGGTGACTTTGAAAAAGGCTTTATTAGAGCTGAAACGATTTCATATGAAGACTTTATTCAATATAAAGGCGAAAAAGGGTCAAAAGACGCTGGCAAGTTGCGCTCTGAAGGAAAGGAATATGTTGTTAAAGATGGTGATGTAGTTCACTTTTTATTTAATGTATAACTGTTAATTTTTCAATGCAAAATACAAAACTACTTTTAATTTTAGATGGCTGGGGCTATTCTCAAAACTCTGAGAATAACGCAATAGCAATGGCTGATACCCCTAACTGGAATCATCTTATTGATACCTACCCTAATACGTTAATTGGAACCTCTGGAAAAAGTGTTGGACTGCCGGAAGGCCAAATGGGCAATTCAGAAGTAGGCCACTTAACAATTGGTGCGGGAAGAATTGTTGAGCAAGATTTCACCAGAATAGGTAATGACATTAAAAGTGGCGCTTTCTTCAGTAATAAAAATTTGTGCAAAGCGCTTGACTCTGCTAAGGCTAATAATAAAGCAGTGCATATTCTTGGACTCTTATCTGATGGAGGAGTTCACTCGCACCAAGACCACATTTATGCGGCTCTTGAGCTGGCAAAACAAAAAGACTGCAAAGAGGTTTATTTTCATGTCTTTACAGATGGGCGTGATACGCCGCCAAACAGCGCTTCAAAATTTATTGAACTGCTGGAGTTAAAAATCTCTGAGCTAAATGTAGGTAAAATTGTCTCAGTAGTAGGAAGGTTCTATGCAATGGATCGAGACAATCGCTGGGAGAGGGTTTCAAAAGCTTATGAATTAATATCTTCCGGAAAAGGAGATCGTAAAGCAGATTCTGCAAAAAATGCAATCCAAATGGCCTATGAAGAAGGCGAAAATGATGAGTTCATTGCCCCTACAATTATTGGTGAGCCTGTAAAAATTAATAGTGGCGATACAGTAATCTTTATGAATTATCGCGCAGATCGTGCAAGAGAAATAACTCAAGCCCTAACTTCAGAAATATTTGATGGATTTGATAGGCATGCGTTCAAAAAATGCAATTTTATTTGCCTCACAGAGTTCAAGAAAGACTTTAATCTTGAGTGCGCTTATCATCCAATATCTGTCTTTAACACTCTGGGTTACTATATTTCAAGCCTTGGTTTTAGTCAGCTTAGAATTGCTGAAACTGAAAAATATGCACACGTTACCTTTTTCTTTAATGGGGGTGTTGAGACAATACTTGCTGGAGAAGAAAGAAAGCTTATTCAATCGCCTAATGTAAAAACTTATGATTTAAAGCCAGAAATGAGTGCATATGAGTTAACTGAAAATCTTATTTCAGCACTTAAATCCCAAAAACATAAACTGGTTGTTTGTAATTTTGCCAACACAGACATGGTTGGGCACACTGGGAACCTTGAGGCAGCCATTAAAGCTGTTGAAGCAGTCGATAGCTGTTTAGGAAAAATTTACCAGGCATGTCTAGAGTCTGAAACCGAAGTCCTAATTACTGCAGACCATGGAAATGCAGAACAAATGTTAGACCCTGAAACGCAAAAAAACCATACTGCACATACAACTAATCCAGTCCCTTTAATATATGTTGGGAAAAGGAAAAGCTTACTTTTAGGTCCACATATTGGTACACTTGCAGACCTAGCGCCTTCGCTTTTAGAACTTATGGAAATTGAACAGCCAAAAGAAATGACAGGCCAAAGCCTTTTTATAGAATAAACGGAGACTAAAATGAAGCAACCAAACTTTATCGCCCCCTCAATACTTTCAGCAGATTTTGCTAAGCTTGGAGAAGAGGTTGACAATGTTTTAGTTGCTGGTGCCGATATTGTTCATTTTGACGTCATGGATAATCACTATGTACCAAACCTTACAATTGGGCCTTTAGTTTGCGAAGCACTGAGAAATCATGGTGTTACTGCACCAATCGATGTCCACCTAATGGTCAAGCCAGTCGACAGAATTATTCCTGACTTTGCAAAAGCGGGGGCTTCTTACATCACATTTCACCCCGAAGCATCTGAACATATAGACCGCACAATAGGGCTTATAAAAGAAAATGGCTGTAAAGCAGGTTTAGTTTTTAACCCAGCAACTTCACTTCACTATTTAGAGCATGTAATCGATCAACTTGACATGGTGCTGCTGATGTCAGTAAATCCAGGATTTGGAGGTCAGTCTTTCATAGCTTCGTCTTTAGAAAAATTGAAAATTGTAAGAAAATTAATTGATGAAAAAGGTCTTAGCACAAGACTTGAGGTTGATGGCGGCGTTAAAGTTGATAACATTCAAGAAATTGCGGCAGCTGGTGCTGATACATTTGTCGCCGGGTCAGCAATTTTTAATACTGAAAATTACAAGTTAACGATTGACAAAATGCGCAAAGAGCTGGCTTTAGCTAAATAACCTTTAAGACAAAATTTAAACCACCTCAATAGCCAGTTGTGAGAAAATATTCTCTTTGTTTTTTTAAACTGAGCATTTATGGGAAAGTCATCCTTTTTTGGTCCTGAAACAATATCTTTGCATTCTGGTTATCAGCCAGAACCGTCTTTTGGAAGCAGAGCAGTTCCTATATACCAAACCACCTCTTATGTTTTCGAAACAGTTGACGATGCTGCAGCTCTTTTTAATATTGAAAAAGGTGGTCACATATATAGCCGAATGACCAATCCAACGGTTGCGGTTTTAGAGCAGCGAATCGCTGCACTTGAAGGTGGTGTTGGAGCTATTTGTACTGCTTCAGGCATGAGCGCACTTTTTGTTACTTTTATTAGCCTGTGTTCTGCAGGAGATCATATTGTAAGTGCGTCACAAATTTATGGTTCGACAGCAACACTTCTAAAACACACTCTTAAAAGGTTTAACATAGAGTGTACCTTTGTTTCTATAAATGATGAAAAAGCGCTAAAAGACGCAATACAAGAAAATACTAAGCTTGTGTTTTGTGAGTCAATAGGAAATCCAGGGCTTGAGGTTTCTGACCTTCCTAAAATTGCTGAAATCGCCCATCAAAATAACTTGCCGCTAGTTGTGGATGCTACTTTTTCTACGCCTGTATTATGCAAACCTTTTGAGCATGGCGTTGATGTAGTTGTTCACTCAGTCACAAAATGGATGGGTGGGCATGGAGTTGCTGTTGGAGGGGTAATAGTTGATGGCGGGTCTTTTGACTGGGGTTCTAGCAACAAACACCCAACCCTAACAACACCTTATGAGCCATTTCATGGTATAAATTTTTGGGAGGAGTTTGGTCCATCTGCCCTATCAATGAAAATTAGAGCAGAATCAATGCGAGATTTTGGTCCAGCAATGAGCCCTCATAGTGCATTTTTGATTCTACAAGGAATAGAAACCCTTACCCTTAGAATGAATCAACATGTAAAAAATGCAGTTAAACTTGCAAAGTGGCTCCTAGAACAATCTGCTGTTATGTGGGTTAACCATCCAGATTTACCCGAAAACCCAACCTATGAAATTGCTCAAAAGCTATTTCCAAATGGTGCTGGCTCTATGCTATGCTTTGGAGTCAAAGGTGGCAGAGAAGGTGGCGCGGCATTTATCAATGCACTAAAATTATCATCTAATTTAGCAAATGTTGGTGACTCAAGAACCTTAGTTCTTCATCCAGCTAGTACAACTCACTCGCGCCTTGATGAAGAAGCAATGAAAGCAGCTGGGAGTAGTGTTGATTTAATACGCGTATCTGTTGGAATAGAATCTGTATCAGATATTATTAGTGACTTCAAATCTGGGCTTAAGGCAGTAGAAAAGGCAATTTCATAATGAATATTGTTGTAGATGGAGAAAATATTTTTGTAGCCACTGGTGGCTGTGTATTTGATCCTAAAAAGCCTACTGTAGTGTTTATTCATGGAAGTGGTCTAGACCATAGGTCTTGGGCCCTTCAGGCTAGATGGTTTGCTTTTCATGGTTTTTCAGTATTCGCACCTGACCTTCCAGGTCATAGCCTTTCAGAAGGTAAGCCTTTAAAAACAATTGAAGAGATGGGCAAATGGCTTGGAAAAACTCTTAAACTTGCAGGCTGTGAATCAATTCATCTTGTTGGCCACTCTCAAGGATTTCTTGTTGCTTTAGAGACAGTCAGTTCTTTAGGGGCAAAACTAAAAACACTAACTGCTGTTGCAACAGCTGCCTCAATACCTGTTAACGAAGCTTTGGTTGACGCAGCCAAAAAGACACCTATTGATGCAGCTGATATGTTGCTCAAGTGGGGGTTTGGCTCTCAGTCACAATCAGGTAGTAGTGCTGTTCCAGGAATGCAGCCTATTGGAATTGGTCGACAAATAATGGCTAATAATCCCCTAGCAGAAGATCTTATTGCTTGCACTGAATATAAAAATGGCATAAATTGTGCTAAAAATATCAAGATTCCCTCTAACGTTATTCTCGCAACAGAAGACAAAAATACGCCTCTTCGATTCGGCTTAGAATTAGCTGAGCTGCTGAATGCTGAGACCACAACTATTTCTAATGCAGGCCATATGCTTCCAATAGAGTCTCCAAAAGATACTCTTGACGCCATTAAATCATTCATCTTAAAAAACTCTTCATGACAAATCAAATTAAAAAAGTTGGCGTTATTGGCGCCGGAACAATGGGGGCTGGAATTGCTGGTCAAGTTGCAAATGCTGGGGTAGAAGTTTGGCTTCTTGACCTTCCTAGTGAGGGTGAGAACGTAAATAGCTTAGCGGCTAAAGGCCTTGAAAGGCTTAAAGATCCAGATATGCCTGGCCTTATGAGTAAAGAGGCGGAAAGCCTTATAAGAATTGGAAACACTCGTGATCACTTTCATGAGATTGAAGATTGCGACTGGATTGCTGAAGCTGTTGTAGAGAGGCTTGATATTAAGCAAGCCCTTTATCAAAAGTTAAATGAAGGCTGTAAAGAGTCAACCATTATTACCTCTAATACCTCAACGATTCCTATTAGTCTTCTGACAAAAGGAATGCCAAAAAAGTTTTGTGAGCGCTTTGCAATAACTCATTTTTTCAACCCAGTTAGATTCATGAGACTACTTGAATTGGTGCGTGGTGAATTTACTAGAGATGAAGTAATTGATACTCTTGATTTATTTAGTGAAAAAATACTTGGAAAAGGTGTTGTCTCATGTTTAGATACGCCTGGTTTTCTTGCTAATAGAGTTGGTGTTTTTGCTATCCAGTGTGCCCTTCATAAAGCCTTTGAATATAAACTATCGCCAACAGAAGCGGATGCTTTTTTTGGCAGGCCTCTAGGTCTTCCAAAGACAGGAGTTTTTGGGCTATATGATTTAATAGGCATTGACCTTATGGCTGATGTTGTCAAAAGCCTCGTAAGTATACTTCCAGAAAATGATGCTTTTCATAAGTACTCGTCTCAAATTAAGTTTATGAACAAAATGATTGCAAATGGCCAAACTGGAAATAAAAATGAAAAAGGTTTTTATAAACAAATTGGTGATGAAAGACAAGTAATTGATTTGTCGAATGGGAGTTATGGTCCTCATGAGCGCTTAAAAACCCCTTTTCTTGAAGAGGCAGAAAAAATTGGGATCTCTTTTATTATCAAAGACACAAGCCCGTATGGTCTTTATATATGGGATGTTATTTCAGAAACGCTCTGCTATGCTGCTTCTCTGGTACCAGAGGTCACTGATGATTTAACGCAGATAGATGATGCTATGAAGCTTGGTTATAACTGGGTTCAGGGGCCATTTGAGCTGTTAGATGAAATTGGAATTGAGTACTTTGTTGACAGACTTCAAGCTGATGGTAGAGACGTTCCAGAGTTTCTTCTTAAGGGTATTAACAATAAATTTTATATCAATTCAAAATCTGGATTAAGCTCCCTTTCGCCTAGTGGAAATCTAAAACCAATTATCAGGCCAGATGGTGTGCTTAGATTTTCTGAAGTACGACAAACTCTCAAAGCAATCAATTCAAATGAGTCTGCTAGCTGGTTTGAATACGAAGGTGCGGCAATAGTTGAGTTTCACTCAAAAGCTAATGCTCTTGATAGTGAGTCTTTAGATATGATTTCTGATGCAATATCTGAGTCTGAAAAAAAGGGCTTACGAGGCGTGGTAATTCACAATGACTTCCAGCATTTCTCATGTGGAGTTAGTCTTTGGAGTGTTAGAAATTGCTTTGAAAAAAATGACTTTGATGCTCTTGATGCATTTCTTATTTACTTTCAAAACACAATGCTACAAATGAGAAATTCCAAACTACCTGTAATTGCTGCCCCTGTTGGCATGTCAATTGGTGGTGGCTTTGAAGTTGTCCTTCATGCTGATCATGTTGTTGGTCATGCTAACTCTGTCATGGGCCTTGTTGAGTCATTTATGGGGGTTGTTCCAGCTGGTGGTGGATGTAAAGAAACACTATATAGGTGGTCTGAAAATCTAGGAGACGGTCGGAAAGGTGCCTGGAAATCATTTATGAATATTGGACTTGGTAGAAAAGCCAACTCTCCACAAGAAGCTGATGCTCTATCAATGAGAAGAGCTAGTGATGTCTTTCATATGAACAGAGACCGCATACTGACTGGTGCGCTTTCATCGATTGAGACAACCTCAAAAGCAAAAGCCCGAAATCCCCTCGCACTTTCTGGCGTAGACCACTTTGAAGAAATGCTGGAATGGCTTACAACAAATCATAAAAATGGCATGCTTACGCCACATGATGTGACTGTTGGAACTGAGATTGGAAGAATTATGACTGGTGGAAATTGTGCTTCTGGTACTATTTTTACTGAACAGGATATTTTAGATGCTGAGCGCTCTTCATTCCTCACCCTTGCTCAAACGCAAGAAACGCAAGCAAGAATTGTATCTATGTTAGATAATGGAATTACGCTTAGAAATTAACCGTTAATGCTATGAAAAAAAATCCTGCAAATTTTATACCTCTTTCTCCACTTTCGTTCTTACATAGAACAGCAGATGTTTATGGTCAGCACACTTCTGTAATTTATGAAAATAGAACTTACACTTGGAGTGAGTCAAGAGAAAGATGCGTTCGAATTGCCTCAAGTCTAAAAAGTTATGGCATAAAACCAGGTGATACTGTCTCAGTACTTGCATTTAACACCCCAGAAATGTTTGAATCACATTTTTCAATTCCAATGGCTGGTGCAATCCTAAACACTATAAATATTAGACTTGATGCCGCAACAATTGCATACATTTTTGACGACAGTAATGCAAAGATGCTCTTTGTTGACAGAGAGCTTTTTGCAGTTGCATCTGAGGCTCTCTCTATTACTTCAGTTAGTCCAAAAATAGTAGTAATAAACGATTCTTTTGCTGAATCTCAGCCTGATATTTCTTCAGATATAACTGATTATGAATCTCTAGTTGTAAATGGAGATCCTCTATATAACTGGCAAATGCCTGATGATGAGTGGAGCCCACTTTCACTTAGCTACACCTCTGGAACAACTGGAAAACCTAAAGGTGTCGTCTATCATCATCGTGGCTCTTATTTAATGAGTATGGGTACTGTGATTGGCTGGAGCCTTCCCAACCACCCGGTTTATCTGTACTCAGTTCCATTATTTCACTGCAATGGCTGGGGCCATGCTTGGACAATGGCTGCGATCGCTGGAACTATAGTTTGCCTTAGGACTTTTGCCCCTGAAAAAGTATTTAACCTCCTTGAACAGCATAATGTAACTCACTTTGGTGGAGCTCCTATAATGCTCAATATGCTTGCCAACGCGCCTAAAGAAACGCAAAAATATTTTGAGAGAGAAATTAAAGTAATGACTGCTGGCGCACCTCCTCCTGCAAAGGTTTTAGAGAGCATGATGAAACTAGGATTTAATGTTATGCATGTATATGGATTGACTGAAACGTATGGACATATCCTTCAAGCCGCACCTCAGGCATCTTGGCTTAATGAAAGTCCAGCCGAGCTTGCTAAATTAAGCTCAAGGCAGGGAGTAAGATTCCCAATGACTGAGGATGTTAGCGTCATTGATCAAGAGACTGGGCAGCGAGTTCCACATGACGGAGAGGCGATTGGTGAAATTGTAATTCGCTGTAACACTTGTATGATGGGCTATTGGAACAGCCCCAAGGCAACAGAAGAAGCATTTGCAGGTGGTTGGTTTCATAGTGGCGACCTAGCAGTAATTCATAGTGATGGCTATATTCAAATTAAAGACAGATCAAAAGATATCATCATATCGGGTGGTGAGAATATTTCTTCCGTGGAAGTTGAAAATGTACTTTATCAACATCCTGCAGTCGGAGAAGCAGCAGTTGTAGCAATGCCAAATGAGACTTGGGGAGAAGTGCCATGTGCATTTGTAGAACTCAAGTCTAACCAAGAGGCTTCTGAAGATGAGCTTATAGCCTTTTGCAAAAACAATATGGCTAAATTTAAAAGGCCAAAAAAAGTTGTCTTTGGGCCGCTGCCAAAAACCGCAACTGGGAAAATACAAAAACACGAGCTTAGAGCGTCAGTTAAAAACCTAGGAGAAGAATAATGTCATACTATACTGCGCCTGTAGAAGATATGAGCTTTGTATTAAAAGAAGTTGTTGAAATTGAAAAACTTTGTAATGAGATAGGCCTTGATGCTTCAACAGTTGACATAATTGATACTGTTTTAGATGCTGCAGGAAAGCTTGCAAAAGAAGAGATAGAACCAATTAACAAAACTGGTGACTCAGAGGGTTTAAAAATTGATAGCTCTGGCAAAATCACTACTGCAACTGGTTTTAAAGAGGCGTACCAGCACTTTGTTGAAGGAGGATGGGGCTCGTTACAATTCTCACCTAATTATGGAGGACAAGGTGTCCCTTTTGTCATTGCTGCAAGCGTTCAAGAAATGTGGCATTCGGCAAACATGTCATGGGGTCTGTGCCCTCTCCTTACCCAGGGAGCAGTGGAAGCAATAACTCTAAATGCAAATGAGGAACTCAAACAGCGCTACCTTCCAAAGCTTATATCTGGTGAGTGGAGTGGTACGATGAATCTTACTGAAGGTGATGCAGGGACAGATGTTGGTTCGCTTAAAACGCGAGCAACTCCAAACGGTGATCATTATTTAATCCATGGTCAAAAAATTTATATCACTTGGGGCGAGCACGATATGTCTGAGAATATCATTCATTTAGTGTTGGCCCGACTGCCAAACTCTCCTCAGGGTGTTAAAGGCATATCTTTGTTTTTAGTGCCAAAGATTCTTGTCAATGATGATGGCTCTCTTGGAGAGTCAAACGACTTAAAAGCATTATCAATTGAGCACAAAATTGGAATTCATGCTTGTCCAACGTGCGTCATGAGCTATGGGGAAGAAGATGGGGCAATTGGCTACTTAGTTGGTGCAGAAAATAGAGGTATTCAGTGTATGTTCACAATGATGAATAATGCAAGACTCACAGTTGGACTCCAAGGAGTATCAGTTTCAGAACGCGCATACCAACAAGCGCTTAGTTTTTGTAATGAACGTGTTCAAGGAATTGCTCCGGGATTTCAAGAGCCTGGTCCAATCGCTAGGCATCCTGATGTGCAAAGAATGTTAGCAAACATGAAATCCATTACCGAAGCATCGAGAGCTTTAGCCTATTCCGCTTGTGCAGAAGTTGACTATTCTGGAAGCGACTTGCCAGCAGAATTATTAGAAAAACATAAAAGGAAACTTGGAGTCTTAACGCCGGTTGTAAAGGGCTGGTGCACTGAAACCGCACAAGAAGTTGCCTCTGTCAGCCTTCAGTGTCACGGAGGAATGGGCTATGTTGAAGAGACTGGAATTGCTCAGATTTTAAGGGATGCACGCATACTTCCAATCTATGAAGGGACCAATGGAATTCAAGCAATGGACCTCGTTAGTAGAAAAATCATTAGCGATGATGGGCTTGGAGTTAGGGAGCTTATTTTAGAAATGCAAGAATGTGTCGAAGCCCCATCATTATTAAAGCTGATTTCCATGTCACAGATTGATCGGTTTAAAAAATCTCTTGATGATCTTGAAGAAACTGTTTCGATTATTACTAAAAACTCTGATGACAAAGAATTTACTGGAAAAATTGCCTTTGATACACTCATGATGATTGGAACTATTTCAGCAGCTTGGCAAATGCTTTTAAGCGTTGAGAGGGCATCATCTGCTTTTAAAAACAACACATCATCTTCTGAATTTTTAAAAGAAAAAACTGAAACTGCAAAACACTATCTAGACTTTATCATGCCAAGATATCTATCAAATTTTTCAACAATATCTGCGTGTACGAATTAATTACATTTACCCTATTGCAATAATATTGCATTTAGGATATATTATCCTGTTTTAATTAAACAGGACTCAAAAATGTTAAAACTTAGCTTTCTTTCGTTGCTATTAATTTCTTCTTTTGCAAGCGCAGAGGAAGAAAGGCGTGCAGATGCACATGCCCACGGACTAAACAATTTTTCAATGGTAATCAGTCAAAATCAAGTTGCTATTACTTATGAAATGCCAATAGTTCAACTACTTGATGAGAATGATGAACATGATGAACATGACGAGCATGATGAGAATGATGAACATGACGAGCATGATGAGAATGATGAACATGATGAGCATGATGAACATGACGAGCATGATGAGAATGATGAACATGACGAGCATGATGAACATGACGAGCATGATGAACATGACGAGCATGATAAGTTAACCGTATCAGATGAATCATTAGCTGAATTTCAAAATTATTCACAATTATTTGCATTTCCTAAAGGTGCTAATTGTGACTTAGTTTCATTTAAATCTGAACTTCACAGTGTCTCAACAGAAGGAGATCACAAAGATGTCGAATTATCATATGAGTTTTCTTGCAATGAGCCAAGCCAATTAAAGAGCATTACCATTAATGCATTCAATCACTTCAGCGAACTAGAAAATTTATACTTCGAGGCAGTAATAAACAATAAAGCGCTAACAAAAAGCCTAAAATCTGACGTCGATAAAGTAATATTTTAAATGAGAATCTGATGTTAGAAACACTAGGACTGGAATACCATTATCAGCACGGTAAAAAAATTGTGTTTCCAGAAATAGAGGTTAAAAGGGGACAGCGATTATTGATTAGTGGCTTTTCAGGCTGTGGTAAAACTACTCTACTCAGCCTGATTGCTGGCGCCTTAAAACTTCAGGCTGGTGATATTAAGTTTGATGGCATTAATTACTCTTCAATGTCCTCCCTGCTTTTGGATAAATTTAGAGCAGATCACATCGGCTATATTTTTCAAACACTTAACCTTATTCCATTTTTAAGTGTTTCAGAAAATATAGCATTGGGTATTAGATTCTCTCAATCTAGAAAATCTAAAATCAATGATCTAAATCAAGAAATCACTAGACTGGTCAAATCACTAGGGCTAGGAAAAGAGGTTTTAACAACTCCAGTAAACCGCCTAAGCGTTGGTCAGCAACAAAGAGTTGCAGTTGCTAGAGCTCTGCTTGGCAAGCCAGATTTAATTTTAGCTGATGAGCCAACCTCTGCTCTTGATGCTGAAACGACTAAAAAATTTTTAAATGAGGTGATGGACGCTTTTGACTCAACCAAACAGGCAATAATTATGGTGAGTCATGACGCCTCTATTACACATTACTTTGACACTGTTATAGATTTGAATAAACAGCATGCTTAGTCTTTTGCTTAAATCAATGCGCTCAAGGATTATTCCGACATCGCTTGTGACGATATCTTTGATGGCTTCAATGGTTCTGCTATTAAGCATAGAGAGGGTTCAACAAGGCACAGAGGAAGGCTTTAATCAAAGTATTTCAGGTGTTGATGCAATTATTGGACCAAGGTCGAGCTCTCTTGAATTGGTTTTATACACAGTTTTTCATCTTGGTAGGCCCACTAACAACATCACAACGAAGACTGTCAATGATATTAAGCAGAGAAGTGATATAAGTTGGCTGGTTCCAATTGCACTAGGTGATAGTCATAGAGGGTTTAGGGTTGTAGCGACTCAATCAAATTACTTTGAGCACATTAAATACGGCAACAATCAATCATTGATTTTTTTGAGCGGAGTAGCATTTTCTGAACTATCGGAGGCAGTCTTGGGGTCTGATGTTGCTGAAAGACTTAATTACAATGTTGGTTCAGAAATTCAAATCACCCATGGCTCAGTTGAGTCAATAGGTAGCAAGCATGATGACTTTTCATTTAAGGTTACAGGGATTCTTAAGAAAACAGGAACCCCAATTGATCAAGCTATTTTTTTGGACCTAAAGGGCTATGAGCTGCTTCACCTTGGATGGATGAGTGGGAAAAAAGTATTCAGCCTTGATGATATTGACTTGTCGTCTCTGCCAGCTGGAGCTTTAGACCCAAAAACAGTTACAGCTGCTTTTGTGGGTCTTAAATCAAAGATAACTTTATTTAAATTTACCAAGAGTATTAGAGAATACTCGAAGGAGGCTATATCTGCTGTAATACCAGGCATAGCATTGTCAGAGCTTTGGTCAATTGTTGGGTTAGTTGACAAAGGATTTCAGCTTCTAAGCTGGATTATTATTGCAATCAGCCTCATAGCAATGGTAACTTTAATTATTGCCAGTTTGGATAACCGTAAACAGGAAATGACAATTTACAGAGCCAATGGGGCCTCGCCAAAATTTTTAGCCATAATGGTAATATGTGAGTCTCTTGTAATTGGATTGGTTGCAATTATTGGTGCAATTATTCTGGTGACAATTGTGACTTACTTTGCAACCAATCAGTTAAACTTGGCTTTAGGCATTTCACCTTCGTTTAAGTGGATCAGCTTGGAGGAAATTAAGGTTTTTGGCTTGATCTTATTTGCTGGAGTATTAAGTAGTTTGGTTCCAGCAGTCATGGTTTTTAGAAAAAATTTACATCAAACATTAAGCTAGTCTGCATGTTAAAAAAAATATCCCTCTCCATTTTAATTTTTTTCTCGTTAAGCTCTTTTGCCATTGTAGTTACTGATGAGTATTTATCCACAATAGAAGAAAACTGGCTAAGCCTTGAGCCAGCTGATGCATATGATTTTATTCCAGAAGATCTGACCTATGAAATCTATAATAGCCCAGAGTTTCAAGCAAAATTAGAAGAGGCTGGAACAAAACTAAATAAATTGCTAGAAGGAAAAGATATTGCACTTGCTGGATTCATGGTTCCAATTGAATATGTAGGATCTGACATTAGCAAGTTTTTGCTTGTCCCTGAAGCTGGTCAGTGCATCCATGTTCCGCCCCCACCTCTTAACCAAACACTGATTGTCGATGTGTCAAACAATCCAATAAAGTTTCGCGATTTATACGTACCAATAATTGTTTATGGGAGAATATCTGTAGGGTCGCAAAGTTTTGATATTGCTGATAGCGGATATGCCATTACTGATGCAGTTGTTGAGACGCTGCATTTTAGTGACGAGGAGTATAGAAAAAACGAAGAGGAAAGTGATGATTAATAACGCAAAATTAATGTCTAAATGTTTAGAGTCTGGAAAAAGTGCTACGCCTCAAAGAATGTCAATTATTAATGAACTAGACTCTGCAAGAAAAAATCTTTCTGCCTATGATCTGAGGGACTCTTTAAAAGATAAAGGCCATTCATTTAATATTAGTACAATTTATAGGGTCTTAAGCTTTTGGATTGATGTGGGTGTTGTTCATAAAATGGACTCAAGCAATACTTATCTAGTTTGCAATGATAGCCACACAAACCACTTTCATGTCTTGCTTAACTGTACTAGTTGTAAATCTGTGGAAGAGTCTTGTCAGCTTTCAGCTCAACTCTCTTTACCTAAAAGCAACAAGTTTTCAGTTAATAACTCTCAAGCTGTAGAGCTTAGTGGGCTCTGTAAGATGTGCCAGTAGATAAAAAAACTATTTAACTGCTTATTCTCACCATAAGTTCATTTTTACGAAACATTGGTAGCGTCCATGGCGAATTAAATTGAGCAACCATAAAGCCTCCTTTTATTTCAATCTTGTTTTTTAAAAGCAACTCTGAAAGTTTTTTTTGATAGTTTATGCTTCTAGATTCAGTAGCCCAGCCCCCAAAAGATAGAACAGCGACTTTACCAAGACTCTCTTTCTGAATTGAAACTTCACTTATGTTGGCTTTGGGGAGGTCGCTCATAGAGTGTTCTTTGGGCATTATAAAAGAAATGTTATAAGACTTAAGCCCCTCAGAAGGGCAATCAGCAATAACAGGTGCAGTCATGGCAATTTTCATTTCTTTATCATTACCGCCAAAAATATAACTTGCAATTCTTCTGAATCCAGAAGATGTTGAGGCCTTGTAGTCGGCCTGAACTTTTGTTGTAGCAATAACCATGTCACTATAACGACGAACTTCAAAGCCTTCACACTTGGATATTATTTTATATTCAGGGGTTTCAATTGCCATTTTTTTAGTTTGAGTTATTTTTTTCCAAAATAAGGAATCAATATGGGTGTGTTGTTCTTGTATTCAAGATACTCTTTGTCATTGCCCCATTTTTTTTCAGCTTTTTCTTCTAAAAAAGGCAGTCCACTTATTTTAGTTAAGAGAAGATAGACAAAAACTGGCGACACAAGGGTTAAAAACTGCCAGCCTGAGAGAAGTGGGAGCGATATAATTGCAATGCCTGTCCAAAGAACAATCTCCCCAAAATAGTTTGGGTGGCGTGATATAGACCACAATCCAAGTGTTATAAATTTATCCTTATTTTCAGGGATTTCACTAAAGCTCTTTTTTTGTTTATCTGCGACAGCCTCGAAAGCAAACCCTAAAACCCAGAGGGAAAATCCTGCTATAAAAAATAAGTCAAGAGCTGCATGCTGATTTAAAACAATAATGGTAACAGCATTTGCTGTCGTTAAGAAAACCCATAGGGCTGAAAGAGTCCATGTCATTAAAAATTTTGGCAACGATTTCTTGATCTCCCTAAACCTTTTGTCTTCTCCACTTTTAACTATTCTTATGTAGAGAAATGTCCCAAGTCTTAGCGTCCATATAGATACAAAAATAGCCACAATAGTCGAGCGCATAGAAACTTGCATTCCTTGGCCTAAAAGTGCAAATATAGAAGTAGCAACTAGAAGTAGAGTTGCAATCATCCCTGTAAAGTCAAAATATTTTTCTGAGCTTGTTACAAGCGAAGGGATTGCAACAATCCAGTGCACAATAAAGCTAACAGCGGCACATAAAAGTATGGCTGGCACGCCGTAAAGTACAGCGCCCTCAACTGTTGCAGCATTTGCAACAAAATAGGCTGTCAAAATACATAAAATAATAGCAACAAGGTCCTTGATATTATCCATTATGGCCTCTCAAAAAGATAGTGGGAAACACCCCATTCAGAGCCACTTTTAAAGCCAAAAAGAACCTCGCATGACATGAAAAAAATACGCCACCTTTGAAACCAAATGCCTGCTTCATCTTTGCCATAAGTTTTTTCGAATAATTTAAGCACTTCAGCTTTATTTTTATCCATCTTGTTAAGCCATGCGAGCGAGGTTTTTTCATAGTGAGTTCCATCTACCCTCCAATCTTTCTCAATTTTCATCCGACTTGGAAAACAGGTTAGGAGCCTATGAGAAGGCATCTGACCGCCACTAAAAAACTCTCTAGCCATCCAGTCTCCCTCATCTTGGTCTTCAAAGGGATAGGCAATTTCTTTATGAGAAAAAATATGAACAAAAAGTTTTCCATCTTTTTTTAACCAGTCACTTACTCTTTTTAGAAGCTCACCATAGTTGCGCATATGTTCAAACATTTCGATTGAAACAACACGATCAAAGCTTTTATCAATTGAAAAGTTGTTCATGTCTGCTGTTATAACCTTGATATTTTCTATCTTTAATTTCTTACATTTGTTCTCAATAAACTGCCTCTGGTCCTTTGAATTACTAACAGCAGTAATTTTGCTATTAGGGAAATTTTGTGCCATATAAAGAGTCAAGGAGCCCCAACCACATCCTAATTCTAAAACCTCTTGGCCATCTGAAAGGGATGCCCTTTCACAAGAAAGCTTTAACATCTCCAGCTCTGATTCGTCTAGAGACGAAGCATCCTTTGGCCAATAACCAGAACTGTATTTTAAGTTCGAGCCCAGGACCAATTCAAAAAGCCTTGGTGGAACCTCATAGTGCTGTTCATTTGCTTTTTCTGGAACCAGAGCAATTGGGCTTTCATTTAAAAAGTCAATCCAAGATGAGTGTCTTTTTTCCATTTCAAGCTTGCCAATGCTCGTTGCCTCTACAAGCCTTTGAGCGCATAAACGCCTTATTCCAAGCCTAATAAGCATGTCTGGTAATAAACCATTTTCTGCAAGTTTTATTAATAATTTAATCATTTTTTTAGTGTGTAATTTTAATGTTTTTGGAGTCAGGTTTAGCAAATATAAACTGAAAATCACCAATTAGGTTTTCAAGAAATCCCGCTTCACAGTAGACTAGGTAAAAAACCCAAATCCTTATAAAAGGATCAGAAAAACCAAGCTCTCTCACTTGCGGCAATACATTTTCAAAGTCTTTACGCCATATCTCGAGTGTCCTTGCATAGTGAAGAGTTATATCTTCAGAGTCAACCATAATTAAATCCGTTTTATCTTTGATGGCTTTCCCAACTTGTGACAATGAGATAAGACATGAGCCAGGAAAAATATATTTTCTGATAAAGTCTACCGAATTTTTATAGGCATTAAAGTCTGGGTCGTTATATGTTATTCCTTGAAGCGCCATTAAACCATTTTTCTTCAGCAATGAAGAGGCCTTTTCAAAGAAGCCAGGCACAAAGTCAGACCCAACAGCCTCTATCATTTCAATTGAAACAACCTTATCAAAAACACCCTCAAGCTCTCTATAATCTTTGTTTAGTAAAGTTATTTTATTATCTAAATTCTCCTTACTAATCAGCTCAGCAACATAATTAAACTGATTGTCTGATATAGTCGTAGTGGTAACTTTACAGCCATAATTTTTGGCTGCATGTGTTGCAAAGCTTCCCCATCCCGTTCCTATTTCAAGAACATGGTCACTACTATTAAGGTTTAGTTTTCGACATAGCCTATCCAGCTTTTCTACCGAGGCATCAAGCATACTTGACTTCTTGTTTAGAAAAATGCCGCTTGAGTAAGTCATGGTTGAGTCGAGCCATAGCTTATAAAAATCATTACTCAAATCGTAGTGTGCCAAGATATTACTCTTGCTTCCTTTTAAGGTGTTTTGTCTAAGCCTATGGATTATTTTAGTGATTGGATTTGTTAATCTTGCAAGTCCAGATTCAAGCCCCTCCATGGTTTTTTTATTTCTAATAATGATCTGAATTAATTCAACCAAATTATCTGCAGACCAATAACCAGCAGTGAAGGCCTCTGCTGCGCCATTGGTGCCGCCACTCCCTAAAAAAACGTAAAACTCTTGAGATGAAACAGTTAAGGTTGCCTTAAGCTCTGATTTTGGAATGCCAAATACGTGAATTTCAGAACCATCAATTATTGTCAGCTCACCAGTTTTTAAGCCTTTCAGTTTTTTAAATAAAATCCTTTTAAAGAATGAAGTCATTCTAGTGCTTCTTTGCATTTCTTGAATATTGTTTGCTAGGCCATCAACTGAAAGTCTGTCTTTAGTTTGAATTTCTTGAGTCATAGTTTGTCAGGATGTGTAAAAAATGGGGCTCTTTTTACATAGAGCATAAATGCTTGCCAATGGATTCTATATACAACCATCAGCGTGATAAATGGAAACCTGGAAATTGCCTTAACAAGCCCTGCGTTTGAAAATGCACGCCTCTTTAAGTCAAGCGAAACATTAAAAACCTTTTCACCATCTTTAAAGTTTTTCATTTTTACATTTAGAGAGTCTTCAGGCTGTGAGAAAAACCACTCATAATCATGGTCCATCCCCCAAAAAGGGCTTACATGTAGTTGTTTTTTTGGAGAGGCGATAAACCCCATCCTAGTATTATTTTCTGTCTGCTCTTCAATAATGTAGGCATGCCTTTCTTTCCATGGTGTGTTTGTTACTTCAGCCATTATGGCCTCAACCTTTTGGTCTAAATCATCAAAACAGTAATAAAAACTTACTGGATTAAAACAATGCCCAAAGTATCTCAAGTGCGTCAGGAGTCTAATTGGCCCTTTAAAAACTTTACCAGTTTTTTCATGAAGTGTTTTTCGAACCGCACTATCTAAGTCTAAGTCTGGGTCTCCATGGTAGTCCTTCCTTTTAAATGAAACAAGCGCAGGCTTATTAATGTTCCAAAGAAGTGATGGCTTCATAGTGGATGCTAAAGACGAGATATCAATATAGGCCATAAAAATTGGGTATGAAAAAAACCGCTTAAACGGGGTGTGTCGCTGATGACTAATCGTACCCCAATACAGTTGGTGATTTTTAGAGAGCATCATAAGGCCATATCAAAAAAACTACAAACATCAAGGGCACTGTTAACGCCATCCTCATGAAAACCATTTCCCCAATATGCCCCGCAATAAAAAGTGTTATTTACACCACTTATTTTATTCTTTTCTTTTTGTGCTTTAACGCCCTTGACCGTGAAAAGAGGATGATGGTAGACTAAAGTCTTAATTATTTTGCTTGTGTCAACATCCCCATTACTATTTAGGGTTACTAAAAAATTAGTCTTCGACTTTAATGATTGCAAAATATTCATGTTATAGGTTAGCGTCACCGGCTTACTTTGATCACCGCTCAAAAGGTAGTTCCAACTAGACCATGTTATTTTCTTTTTAGGCAATATAGAAGAGTCTGTGTGCAGCAGTGCCACATTTTTTTGATAAGGCAGAGAGCCTAAAATTTTAACTTCTTCTTCACTAGGGTCCTCTAATAATGCCAATGCTTGATCACTGTGTGTTGCAAATATAACTTTATCAAACTGATGAGAGGCAAAATCCTTTCCATAAAAAACCTCAACACTATTTTTGCCTCTTACAACCTTGGAAACTGGGGTTGAAAGCAAAATTTTATTTTTAAATCCTGCAATTATTTTTGGTATGTATGCTTTTGAGCCGCCCTTAATTACGAACCATTGGGGACGATTAAATATTTGAAGTAGTCCATGGTTTTTGAAAAATCTAATATAAAAAACTGCTGGCATTTCTGTTGTTTTTTTCGCTGCTGTTGACCATATGGCAGCACCCATTGGAATTATATAGTGCTCAATAAAGTTCTTACTAAATTTATGGTTAATCAAAAATTCATAGATTGTTGTTGACTCGTTTAAATTATTTAGCTTTGCCACTGATATGCGATTAAATCTTAAAATGTCTTTAAGCATCATCAAGAAAGAAGGTCGAAATAGGTTGAGGCGTTGAGCAAATAAAGAATTTAGGGAGCCTCCAGAATACTCTAGTTTTTGTCCTGGGGCCTTAACGCTAAAGCCCATAGAAGTTTTTTGCGTGTCAACTTTAAGCTTTTGAAGAAGCTTTATAAAGTTTGGATATGTGTTTTCATTGTAAACAATAAAGCCAGAATCAATCAGCCATTTCTTTTTATCTATCTCAATTT
The DNA here is from genome assembly GCF_048087635.1 of Candidatus Pseudothioglobus sp. Uisw_016. Lineage (GTDB taxonomy): Bacteria > Pseudomonadota > Gammaproteobacteria > PS1 > Pseudothioglobaceae > Pseudothioglobus. The sequence continues at coordinate 1,736,627 of NZ_CP159806.1, forward strand.
GATGTGTATGGGTATGGCCGCCTATATAATCATTAGCTTCCAAAATAGTAATATCGTGTTGTTTGTGAAGAAGATGAGCAGCTGTTAAGCCAGATATTCCGCTTCCAATAATAGCAATTTTCATAGTATAGAATCAAATATGTATTATAGAGCCCCCCTTATTAGGCTAGATACATATCATAACCAACATGTGGTCACAATTATTTTAAAAAAGCATAATTATAAAGGGTGTTTTTTTGAGTTGTATGTTTTTTTAGTGAATAGGGTGTAGATGCCTACCTATATAGGTAATTAGAGAAAATATGCTTTGCTTAATTCAAAAAAATATGGGATAATCGTCGCCTTTCAGCCAACATGAGCTGTAAGAAGGGCTAACTAAATCTTTATAAAGTTAGTATTTTAATGTATCACACAGAGCCCCAATATTAACCAGGGTGCCTTTTTAATAAGGTTGGTTAATAGGCAATGTGGAAGTCTTAACCCAGGAGAAAAATATGGCGAAAGCGTCAATGAAAAAAATGTTAGAGGCAGGTGTTCATTTTGGTCACAGGTCTCGTTTTTGGCATCCAAAAATGGAGCCTTTTATCTACGGAACACGAAATGGTGTTCACATAATTAACCTAGAAAAAACCCTACCACAATTCAACGATGTGCTTAACTTTGCAAGCAAAACTGTTGCTGCTGGAGGATCAATCCTTTTTGTTGGCACAAAGAGAGCAGCAAGCAACATTATTAAAGAGGAGGCAATTCGCTGTGGAATGCCTTATGTAAACCATCGCTGGCTAGGCGGCATGATGACAAATTACAAAACTATTAAAGCCTCTATTAAGCGCCTTAAAGATCTAGAGTTTCTTGCTGAAGAAAACTTTTCCCAGTTTACAAAAAAAGAAGCGCTCATTATGACTAGAGAGCAAGAAAAACTTGAAAGAAGCCTTGGTGGAATTAAAGACTTAGGCAGCATTCCTGATGTTATCTTTGTAGTTGATATTGGTCATGAAAAGAATGCAGTTCGTGAAGCTCATACTTTACAACTTCCAATTATTGGCGTTGTTGATACAAATCACAGCCCCGAAGGAATTGATTATGTTATAGCCGGAAATGATGACTCAATAAGAGCAATTGGTTATTATGCGAGAGAAATTGCTAATGCAATACTAGAGGCTAAAGCTTCAATTGTAGAAACCAAAGCTGCAGTTAAGAAATCTGCACCTGCTGAAGAAAAGAAGCCTGCTGCTAAGACTGAAGCGCCTGCTGAAGAAAAGAAGCCTGCTGCTAAGACTGAAGCGCCTGCTGAAGAAAAGAAGCCTGCTGCTAAGAAGCCTGCTGCTAAGAAGCCTGCTGCTAAGAAGCCTGCTGCTAAGAAGCCTGCTGCTAAGAAGCCTGCTGCTAAGAAGCCTGCTGCTAAGAAGGCAGATACTGAATAAATAGCTATACAAAGTATATATAGGAGATAAATTATGGCAATTACGGCCGCTTTAGTTAAAGAACTAAGAGAAAGAACTGGCGCAGGCATGATGGACTGCAAAAAAGCATTAGTCGAGACCAATGCAGATCTAGAGGCAGCAATTGATTTAATGCGAGCATCTGGGGCAGCAAAAGCTGCAAAAAAAGCTGGTCGAGTAGCCTCTGAAGGACTTGTAAGTGTTACTATTAGTGAAGATAAAATGCATGCTGCAATTCTTGAAGTTAACTCTGAAACAGACTTTGTAACTAAAGGCTCTGCCTTTATTGATTTTGTTGACGCTTTAGGCGCCCTAGCACTAAAGAATAAACCAGAATCTGTTGAGATCTTTTCAGAGCAAAAACTAGACTCTGGTGTTACTGTTGATCAGGCAAGAGAAGAAATTATCGCTAAAATTGGTGAAAATATTTCAGTTAGAAGGGTTCAAATTGTCAGCACTGAAAGCGGAGTTTTAGGCGCATACAAGCATGGTGAGCGAATTGCTGTACTCACAGTATTGTCTTCAAATGACGCTGAACTTGCAAAAGATATCGCTATGCATATTGCAGCCTCAAAACCTGAATGTGTAAGTGAAGACCAGCTCTCAACTGAACTCCTTGAAAGAGAAAAGGCAATTTTTATTGAACAAGCTAAAGAAAGTGGAAAGCCTGACAATATTATTGAAAAAATGATCGTTGGGAGAATGAAAAAATTTGTCAATGAAGTTACTCTTTACGGTCAATCTTTTGTTAAAGATCCAGACACTACCGTTGGCGCTTTAGTGAAATCTAAAAATTCAGAGGTTGAGTCTTTTATTCGCTATGAAGTCGGTGAGGGTATTGAGAAAAAAGAAGATAATTTTGTCGAAGAGGTTATGGCTCAAGCCCAGAGCTAAGCTTTAAGATCTTCAAAAAAGGCGCCTTCGGCGCCTTTTTTATAGTTCGAATTCACAACTCCTACATACTAGCCTTATCTTTAATAATCAGCTTCATTATTGCTGGCATCAAGAAAAAGTCTGCCAATACTGCTACCAAAATTGCACTAGCTGTTAAAACACCAAAGTCAAACATGTTGTTCATTTGAGAAAAGGTCAGCACAAGAAAGCCAAGAGCGAGGACTATAGAAGTTAGTGTAATGGCTCTTCCAGTGCCAAGCAATGTAAGCCTTACTGCCTTATCAACATCATTATATTGAAGCTCATATCTTCTAAAGTTATGCATAAAATGAACAGTGTCGTCCACTGCAAGTCCAAGTGCTATAGCGCCAATCAACAAGGTAAACATGTCAAGAGGCATTTTAAAGACAACCATAATTGTTGAAAGAAAAATTATGGGCAAAATATTTGGAATCATGCTTATGATACCAATTTTTACATTGCCAATTAGTAGCACCATAAGAATGGTTATTAATGAAAATGCAAGGACATAACTAAATGCACTACTATAAATCGCCTCTTCAAAAGTTACGGTCATCAGAGTTCCAATGCCAGTGAAAGTAACTTTAGCAAGAAGTCCAAACTTTTGATCTAGGTAGACCTGTGCATTATCTATAAAAATATTAGCTTCTAGTGAGTCAATAAAAGGGGTTTTTAATGTTAGCCGAGCTTTAGAGTAATTTGCATCTACAAGGCTCGAAAGGTCATCATTGCCGCTGCTTTCAAAAAGCAAAAATTCCTGTGCAATAAGATCAGGATCATCAGGAATCGCATAAAACTCTTCACGGTTTTCATTAAGCGCTTTATTTGTTTCCTTGATAACGTCAATATAACTAATAACTTTTCCAACAAACATGTTTCCTGTTGAGATAGAATTTATATTTTTAGAAACGTCATCAATCACCTTTAAAAGCTCTGGGTTATAAAGTCCATTCGTTTCTCCGGTGTCAATAATAACTTCAAGCGTTAGGGAGCCCTTAAGATTTTCGTCAACCGCCTCCGTTGCAATGCGCGCAAAGTTATCTTCTGGAAGCCATTGAAGCGGAAAATGAGAAAACCTAAGCTGTGATGCAATAATAGCTGCGCAAATAATTAATACAGCACTTACTGAGACTATAAGTTTTGGGCGGCCAGTTGCGAACACACTTATTCCAATAAGAGACCTATCCATTAGGGTTTGGCCTTCTTTATCTGAGTTGGTCTTAAGGGTTTTAACTCTAGTTATAGATATTAAAGCAGGCAGAAAAATGAGAGTAAAAACTAAGCCAATCATTACGCCGCTGCTAGCAAAAATACCAAGATCGGCTACGGGTGCAACTCCAGAAAAAGAGAAGGACCATAAGCCAACAGCTGTAGTAATAGAGGTCATTATAATTGCTAGGCCAGAGTGGCCCATTGCATACCTCAAGGATACTTTCTTGTCATTTGTTTTTGAAAAGTCCTTATAGAAGACTGCCAGCAAATGTATAGATGCACTAGTCACCACCGCCAACAAAAAGGTTGGCATAATTTGGGTAGCCATTGTAAAAGGGGCTGAAAATACCGACATTAATGAGACGGTTGTTATAAGCGTAAGAGATACGCAGGCTAATGGCAATATAACGCCTGAAATGCGCCTAAATAAAGCAAACAAAACAACCATAATAACAATCATCATTAAACTAATAAAAATAACTGAATCATTCATTAGGGCTTGCTTAAAGATTCCTGCAATTGCAGCCGAGCCTGATAAGTATATTTCAAAATTATCTTCATCAAAACGCTGCATGATGCTCTGGGTTTTTGCAATTATTTCGTCGTTTTCAGCATCTGTTAAATACACCCTCTGGCCGCCCAAGCTATCATCATCAAACTCTAGGCCATCATCAAACTCTAGGCCATCATCAAACTCTAGGCCATCATCAAACTCTAGGCCATCATCAAACTCTATATTAACTGGCTCATTTGACAGCCCATTATTCGAGTATGTTTCTGTGTCAATCGTAACAGTAGTCATAGTAAAGTCTTCACTGTAAAGTGAGTTTTCATAGAGACTGTTACTAACGACTGTTTCTTTTAGTTTGAATAATTCACCCTTAGTTTTAGGGAGGTTGACAATTAAGGGCTCAACAATTAACTCACCCTCGATTCCATAAGTATTTCTTGCATTTATTAGAGAGTCAACGCCTTTAATATTTGGTAGCTCGCTCTCGAGAGCGTCATGAAAGCTATCAAGCTTCTTTAAAAAACTTAAGTCAAAAATATTTTCAGTTTTAACAGCGATCATTAACTTTTCATCCCTGCCAAACTGATCTCTGAATATGTCGTACTCAACACGCATTGGGTCTGATTTATGTAAAAACCCTTCAGTAGTTGTATCAATCTTTAAAGATGGCAATTGCGAGCCAAGAGCAGCTACAAGAAGAAAAATAATTAGTATTGTTTTCTTGGCATTATCAAAAAGCCAGTCAGAAAATAGCTCTATCTTTGCTTCGGTTTTTGTGCGCCAATTCATATTATTTTATGGTTAATTGTAATGTTGAGTATATAGGGACTACATAAGAAAATTAAAGCCCGCATATTATATGTTATGCATTAAAGAATAAGAATAGAATTGATCAAAGGCTGGTCTATCCTTTTTATAAAGGCTCTATCAAGGCCTCTTGTTTATTTTCCTGATCTTGATTATTTTTCATTGCTCGCCAAGAGACATAAAGACCGCTAAGAATAATAATAATTAGTCCAAGTATCGCTTGAACGTTTGGCAAAACACCAAAAACTAAATAGCTCAAAATAATGGCAACTACGATCTCAAAATAATTGAAGGGGCTTAGCTCTGAGGCGCTAGCAAACTCAAAAGCCTTGATAATCATAAAGTGCGAAGCTGCAGCAAAAAAACCCATTGCTGCCCCCATTAGAATGCCCTTTAAATCTGGAGTTGTCCAATAAGGCACAACAATTAACGACATAATAACTATTCCAACGATTGCAGAATAAAATAAAGTCAAAACTGGTGGCGCACGAAAAGATAGTTTTTTAGTTATGATAATATAAAGGGCATAGCAAAATCCTGCGACTAAGGCAAATAATAAAGTCGGATCAAACTGTTCACTGTCGGGCTGAAGAACTACTATAACCCCTATAAATCCTATTAGAACGCCAACCCCAATAAATATATCAAAACGCTCTCCTAGAATAAAGGGTGAGAGAACTGCAACAACAAGAGGAGAGATAAATAAAAGCGTAAGCGCTTCAGGGATATCATTGGTTACAATGGCTGCAAAAAAGAATAGTGTTGCTAGCGTAAGCATCAAGCCCCGTAAAAACTGTAAGCCGGGCTTTTCAGGGATTGAAAATAACTTAACCTTTTGCCACATAATCATTGGCAACAACCAAACAGCATGGAAAAAAAACCGTGTCCATGTAACTTGTGTTACGTGATAGCCTTCTTGGCTCAAAAGCTTAGCAAAAATATCTAAAAAAGGAACAATAGTCATCCCTAAAAGCATTAAGCCTATTCCTTTAAGTATTTTTACATTCGTAATTTTCATTAACTCTTAATTATGAAAGAATGCTGATTGTACATAACAACCTTAATAAACTGTATGAATAAAGCTTGAGTTAAAACAACTTAGTTTGGTGCCGTCGGACGGAGTCGAACCGTCACAGCTTGCGCTACAGCCCCCTCAAGGCTGCGTGTCTACCAATTTCACCACGACGGCTTTAATTAATTGCTGGGAATTTCGCTTGCGTCTGTATCAAGCCCATCATCACTCATAGTTGTCTGGGACATAATACTTTGGTCGGCCTCTGCTGCAGACCTTTCATTTGAAGCGAAGTAAGCAAGACTTATGCTGGTTACAAAAAAACCAATAGCCATGACTGCAGTTAATTTATATAAAAATGAATGCGCGCCTCGAGCTCCAAAAACTGAGCCTGCCGCCCCAGAACCAAATGCAGCGCCCGCATCTGCTCCCTTGCCGTGCTGTATTAATATTAGCCCGACTAGCCCAAGAGCCAATAGCACATGAATTACTAAAATTATTTGAAATGTCATATTAACCTGCCTTACATATTTGTAAAAAATCTTCTGCTTTTAGAGCAGCCCCACCAATAAGCCCACCATCAATATCTGGGCAAGAAATTAACTCAACAGCATTACCTGCATTCATACTTCCACCATATAGTATAGGTGTTTTTTGAGCAATATTTTCACTACTCTCACCTAAAAGGTTTCGTATAAAAAAATGAACCGCTTGTGCTTGTTCTGGCGTTGCTGTCATGCCTGTTCCTATTGCCCAGACTGGTTCATAAGCAATAATAATACTGTCAAAAGACTCTATGCCAACTAGCTCTATAACAGCATTAATTTGCTCCGCAACAACCGTCTCAGTTTTTCCAGCCTCTCTCTGCTCTAGAGACTCTCCAACACATAAGAGAGGGCACAAACCAGCACCTAATGCAGCTTTCGTTTTTTCGGCAACGACCGAACTTGTTTCGCCGTATAAACTTCTTCTTTCAGAATGTCCAGCGATAACATGTTTTGCACCAAAGTCCTTTATCATATCCGCACTAACTTCGCCAGTAAATGCGCCTGATGGGTTTATGTTAATGTTCTGGGCGCCAAGCTTTAAATTACTGCCTTCTATCAAAGACTCAACTTGGGACATATATGGAAAAGGAACACAAACCAAAACCTCTGAATTAACGCCTTCCATTCCAGACAATATTCCATCAATTAGGCTCTTAACAGAGACCTTACTGGCGTTCATTTTCCAGTTTCCAGCAATAATTGTCTTGCGCATACTTTATTAGGTCATACAAAAAGAGGGCAATGTTACTCTAAAACACGCACAAAATCAATTGTGAAATAGGCCTTAACCCCTCTCCAGTATTGTCTTTACTTAAGGCTTGGCATTTCACGCATAAACATGGCCTTTTGTATTTCTTGTTCCGGCTCCTCAAAACTTTGCGCGGCAAGGTGGCCTAAAAAGACTGCATCTGCTATTAAACCTGGAGACTCGGCATCTCCAATTAACTGAATGTGTTTTGCTTCGCCCTGTTCAGTATTATTTTCTTGCTCCACAAGCTGATCATAGAGCGTAGTGTTTGGAATGCGCTCTGTAACCATTACTAGTGATGAACATTTTAAAAGTGAAATCTCTCCGGTAAACACGCACTTAAGATTAAGATTACTACCTTCAGCCTTATCTATGGTCTTATTGCAAATTACGTTAACGCCGTTAACCAAAAGCGCTTTCTGAATTCTTTTTTGTTCTAGAGTTGACTCTGTCCATGGAGATACAACGCTTGCTGGCGTTATAAAAATTACTTCGTGTTCATCAAAGCTCAACTGGTCCGCAATTACCCCTGCCAAATATCCCTGCTCATCATCATAAACAACAATAGGGCCCCTTAAATTTGGGCTCTGCTTTATCGCCTCTTCTGGAGTAAGCACCTGAAGCGACTCTAGGCCCTGAACTGGTTTTCTTCTACTTCTGCCGACACCGTCTTTGCGCCAACTTGACCCAGTAGCTAAAAATATATTATTGATTCCAAGTTCATTTATATGTGAAAGAGTTAATTCGCTTTCTTTGTAAATTTCAATATTGTTTTTTTGCTGTATCTCATAAATTCTATTATCAGAGACTCGTTTCCAAGCAGAAAGCCCTTTAAGCCCAGACTCAAAAAGCACTCTGCCTCCTAATTTATTATCTGCCTCTGCCAACGTAACATGATAACCACGTCTTGCTAGCTGCATAGTGCATTCTAATCCGGAAGGTCCAGATCCAATAACAAGTGCTTTTTGATCTGTCTTTTTAGGTTTAATTGATTCTGGGTCCCAGCCCCTTCTCCACTCTTCTCCCATAGTTGGGTTTTGTGTACAACGAATTGGAACTGCAAAATTATCGCTCGATACGCAAATATTACAACCAATGCATTCTTTTATTTGATCAGTCTTTCCAGCTTTTATTTTGTTAGGAAGATAAGGATCTGCTATTGAAGGTCTCGCTGCACCAATAAGATCTAAAGCTCCACGCTCAATTAGGCTAACCATTAGGTCTGGAGATGTAAGCCGACCAACCCCAACTACTGGCTTTGTTGTTATACTTTTCACAAATTCAACATATGGAATTTGATAGCCCTCATTTGGCTCAAAACGAGAAGTTTGTGAGTCATTAGCCCAGTCGGAAACATTTACATCCCAAAGGTCAGGAATTTCAGCCAGCATTTCAACTACCGCTCTTCCTTCCTCAAAGAATTGCATTCCGTCTGAACCCTTAAGCTCGTCAACAGCAAACCTAAAAGCTACTGCACAGGTGTCACCAACAGCGTCTTTAGTTTCCTCAAGCAACTCCCGTGTTAAACGAACTCGGTTTTCAATACTGCCACCATACTCATCAGTACGATCATTAATTTCTGAAAGCAAAAATTCCTGGGTAAGTGTCATGCCATGGCCCGCATAAACATAAATAATATCAAAACCAGCGGCTTTTGCGTTTAAAGCGGCGTTACGATGCCAGCGCCTAAACTCAGCAATGTCTTTCTTATTCATGCGCCTAGTTTGTTTGGGATAAACAAGATCTATAGATTGGCTTACAGGCGAAATAACAGGGAGCCTGGAATATAAGTTAGCAGCATGGTTTCCATTGTGGGCTAATTCGATTGCCGCAAGAGCCCCATGCTCATGAACAGCTTCTGTCATAAGACTTAGAGCTGGAATATCTCTTTTGTCCCATATTCTTTGTTCAACATATGGCGACAAATCGGAGGTAGGGTGTATTTCTGACTCCTCTGTACTAACGACCCCCCACCCACCTTTTGCTTTTAAGGCCCTCATAGAAGCGTGTGCTTGTGGCCTTTGATGCCCCATACCACAACAATGTGGAACTTGATAAAAGCGATTTTTTGTAACAACAGGGCCAATCTTCACAGGCTCAAAAAGTCTACTATAGGGGGTTTTTTTCATTAGTCAGTTTTCCGGCTTGAAGGTCAAATTTTTTATCTTTTATTAGTTAAATTATATAGATGTGGAGTTAATAAAGAACAACAAATCCAA